>NZ_JBKKAP010000078.1:0-93388 GCF_046714615.1 Paeniglutamicibacter sp. | reverse complement strand
GCCGGGAACCATCCGCGCGGATGGTTCCCGGCCCCTCTTGCGTGCCCAGTGGGTTAGTGGCCGAGGGCGTCCAACGCATCGAGGACGCGGCCGAGGTTCGCCTGCGCGGCCCGTGCCTGGTCCATGGTCAGTTCACCGTCGTCGTCGGCGGTGACCTCGAGGACGATGCCCCGGTCGGGGGTCCAGATGGATTCCACGGCCCCGGGCTGGTCCTCGTCGCCGAAGGCGGGTCCGAGCCCGCGCGTGAACTCGTCGGCCGGATAGTCGTTGTCGAGCATGAAGCCCTGCGGGAGTTCGGTTTTCATGATTGCCCACCAATCTTGTCTTGGAGCCGTTGGAGGCTCGCGATGACCCGGGGGAGGTATTCCACCGGGAAGTTCGTCCCTTCACGGTCCCAGTCGGTCCAGAGCGACACAAGATCGCCGAGCTCGGATTCGTCGAGGTTGGCTGTGACGCTTGTTTGGGGGTCCATATAGAAGAGTGTTCACTCATTTGTGTTTCCCATAGTTTTCGGCATCCTGCCCTTGACCATCGTTTTCGCGGTGTATCCGGGGCTCTCGCTGATCGACATGAACTACTAACGGGAGGCGCAAAATCACGACAGACGCAGTGGAACCCGAATAGGGCCCGGACGGGTCCGCCAAACGTGCGGGATGGTCAGGCCCGGCGCGGAACAAACTTCAAGTCATGCAGCACCAGGCTCTCGCGTCGGCGAACGGCGAGGGAACAAACCGGCAAGGAGAAGGAACATGAGGATCGCACGGCAGTTTGGATTGTTGATGTTCGGTATGGGCGTGTGGGCAGGTACCCGCGCCATGGATTTGGCCGGACGCGTGAAGCGCAACGAACGCGGCGACGTGCCGGGTTGGGTGATGATCACCCTCATGAGCGCGTTGCTGGTGGCGGCGCTGCTGGCCATCGCCGGACCTCGCCTGGAGGATCTGTTCAACCAGGCGATCAACCGGGTTGCGGGCCTGGGCTAGAGATACGGGCATGCCAGTGTTCGTCGTGGCTCCGAAGGACGGCGCGAGGGATGACCAGCGAGGGTCGGCGGTTGCCGAATTCGTGATGGTCTCCGCGCTGCTCATTGCCGTGTTCCTGGCGATCCTGCAGCTCACGCTGGCTCTTCATGTCAGGAACACCTTGATGGATGCCGCGGCTGCAGGTGCCCGGTACGGCACGTTGGCCGACCGCGGACCCGGTGACGGGGTGGGCCGCACCCAGGACCTCATTCGCGGGGCACTGAGCGACCGCTTCGCCTCCAACGTGCAGGCCACCGCCATCAGCGTCGGGGGAACCCCTGGCGTGCGGATCACCGTCCGGGCGGGGATCCCGCTCTTTGGCATGATTCCGTTCGCCGGTGAGTTCGTGGTGCACGGGGAGTCGGTGCGCTATGGCTAGGTCCCCGCGGGGCTGGATGAAGAAGGATGCCGGCCAGGCCGGGCGCCCGGCACTTGGGGGAGAGGCCGGGTCCTCCATCATCGAATTCATCTTCCTGGTGGTGCTGCTCCTGGTGCCGCTGGTCTACCTGGTGGTTGGCGCCGCGCAGGTCCAAGCGGCAAGCTACGCTGCGGTTGGTGCGGCGGACCACGCCGCCAAGGTCTTCGTCACTGCCGCGAGCGAGGGCCAGGGCCGCGCCCGGGCGGCAGACGCCGTCCAACGGGCAGCCGCCAACATGCAGATCGGGCCCGGTCGCACGAATTTCAGCTACAGCTGCCAAGGCACCTGTCTCTCTCCGGGAAGCACCGTGACGGTCCGGGTATCCGTCGAGACCGTCCTTCCACTGCTTCCGGAGGGCTGGAACTGGCGCACCGGAAACGTGGGCTCGAACGCAACCCAGCGGGTCGATCGATATGGGTAGCAACAGCGGAGGCCCGGGACACCTGGCGGCCACCGGCACAACGCCCG
Organism: Paeniglutamicibacter sp.; assembly: GCF_046714615.1. Classification (NCBI taxonomy): domain Bacteria; kingdom Bacillati; phylum Actinomycetota; class Actinomycetes; order Micrococcales; family Micrococcaceae; genus Paeniglutamicibacter; species Paeniglutamicibacter sp. Next base: position 91,480 of record NZ_JBKKAP010000078.1, on the reverse strand, counting down.
GGGCACCGTATCCGTCCGCAAAGGAGTCCGGCCAGTCGATGATCCTGATCATCGGCATGATTCGTGTGTGATTACACGCCGTGTGGGCCTTGTCTTTAACGCAGAAGAGCGCCCCCACCCGGGAAGGGTGGGGGCGCTTAGTGGTTACTGCTGGTAGCGGTCGGAATCCTCGGCCGGGGCCTCGGGGTCGCCAGCTTCATGTTTCCCGTCGTTGCCGAGTAGACCTGTGAGGTTCTTCAGGATGGTGCTGTAGACGAGCTGCTGCAGGCCGTAGACGATCAGGAAAGCCGGGAGCAGTTGCTGTTCCGCCAGCGCGCCGGAGGCCATGAGGTAGCCGACAGCGATCACCAGCGATACCAGGATGGGCAAGCCGACCCTGAGCAGCGTGGACCAGCCCGGCTGCTTGCGCCACTGGATGACGACGGGGGAGATGATTGCGAACACCGCTGTGATGACGGTGGTAAGTACTTCGGTTTCCATGGTGATTCCTTACCAGGCCTGTGCGGCCTTGAGATTGTTGATGAGCTTGCTGTTGATCGCGGAGCCGGTGCCCCAGCCCTGCCGTTCGTTGGTGTACTTGATCCACTTCTTCGAGGTGGACCCGATGAAGCCGTCCGACTTCCAGTTGTCCGGGACTCCCTTCATTCGCTTGATGGCGTTCTGCACCGAGCGGTTCTCCACGAACACTGCCTGCGTCTTGGCACCCCACACACCGTCGTCCACAAGCCCATGGGCACGCTGGAAGACCTTGACCCCGGCCTTCTGCTTCGGACCGTCCACGCCGTTGGCCAGACCCACGTCGATGCCCATGGCATTGAGCGCCTTCTGAATGGCGATGTTGTCGGCCTTCGAGTTGCCCGAGGACGCCGACGGCTTGGACGTGGACGGCTTTGGGGAAGTGCCAGGCTTCAGCGTCACCGGCTCGGTGCGGCCCGGGAAGATGCCCTTGCGGTTCAGCCAATCGCGGGAGTCAATGAAGCTGCCGTTGCACAGGATGCCGTGGTGCAGGTGGACACCGGTGGAATTCCCGGTGGTACCCATGAGGCCGATCATCTGGCCGGCCTTCACCTTCTGGCCCGGCTTCACATCGATGCGGTGCATGTGCCCGTGGTAGGACTGCATGCGGTCGGACCCGTACTTGTCCTTCAGCGTGCCAAGATCCAGCAGGACAGCGAGGCCGCTATGCGCGGGAAGGACATTGCCATTACCGACCTTCTGCACGGTGGCATCAGCCACCGCATAGAGCGGGACGTTCTCGCCCCGGACCTTCGGCGCCCAGTCCCAGCCCGCATGATCGGGACGGGACTTCGTGCGGAAACCGCTGGTCGAATGAGATCCCACCGGGACGGGGGAAGAAAAGACGGACATGATGGTTGCCTCCTGTTTTCGGGCATAGAAAAAGGCCCATCGTTTGATGAGCCTTTAGGGGTGGTGGCTGGGGCCCGCCGGTTGGCGGGCCCCAGAGGTGGAGAAATTTAGGAAGTGCCGTCCAGGAACGCCGCTACGGTGTGCACGCCGTGGCCGTCGTGGCGCCGCCGGCGGCGGTCATACTGTGCGGTGGTGTTCGAGCTTCGGTGCCGGGCCGCGAGCTGTACATCCCGCAAGGACACCCCGGCGTCCAGCGCCACACCCACGAAGGAATGGCGCAGCATGTGGCTGTGTACGTGTCGGTCGATCTTTGCCTGCCTGGCAAGCCGCTCGATGACCGGGCGCACCGAGGTCCGGCAATGCGGGGTCCCCTTGCGCCGGCCCGACTGCCGGAAGAGCAACGGCCCCTCGGTGCGTTCCCCGGCCGCGGCGTCCAAGGCCCGCTGCACCGGGACCGGCAGCGGGATGGTGGCCCGCTTGCCGCCCTTGCCCGTGAACTTCAAGACGCGATGCCCGCCCTCGTGGTGCTGGAAGTCCTGCACCTGGATGGAGCAGGCCTCCGAAACCCGAAGCCCGAGCATGCCCATCAGGACGACCAGCGCCCACTCGGTGGGATTGGCCGTCCTGGCCGCCTGCAGCATGGCGCCGAGTTCGAAACGATCCAGCCCCAGCATGCGGGCCTCGTCCTCGGCGTACCTGGGCACCCGCACGAACTCGGCCGGGTTCTTGGGAATGAACTCATCGATCGCGGCAAAGCGGTAATAGCCGCGGACCACGCCGAGCTGGTGGGCGAGGGTGGAACGGGCGATCCCCGAGTTCTCCATCCATCTCACATAGAGCTCGAGGATGGGCCGCTTCACCTGCAGCGGGTCAAGCCCGTTCGAGTCACACCAGCGCAAGTACTTCTTGAGTGCGAAGGTGTAGGTCTCCAGAGTGGGTCCCGAGTAGCGGGCGAGGAATGTCCTGGCTGCCAGTTCGTCGGGTGTTGTGCTTGGGGATGGCGCAAGTAGCGCCGTAGACTGGTCCACGTCGTCTCCATGTTGCTTACAGGCTGATGGTGACGGCATAGGCCCTGTCGGTGTTAGCGCACCGGCGGGGCCGCCGTCATTTTGGAAACTTCACCATATGACGACGACCTGACAATTCCCTGTGTGACGAGTGGTTCTTGAGTGAACAATCCCGGCAGATAGGTGGGCTAGAACTTGATGGACGGGGATGCCCCGGCCGTTCCGACCCACATGGCCCCGGTGTCGTCCCCGTTGAACAGTGCCCCCGCCTGGGTGACCCCGCGTTCGAGGACAGGCTTTGGGCTGACGATGATGCGCCGCCCGGCCAGCGCGGTGGTGCGCATCTGGATCTGTAGCCGGGCCGCTTCCGTCAGTGCGGCGGTGGCCGGCATGGCTGCGGTGAGGCGTTTCGTTTCCCCGGGGTTGATCGTGATGATCGGCCCGACCACGCTGTTGGTGAGCGCCCAGTTCAGTGCATCGATCTTCCGGTAGGCGATCACCACGGCCGCGAGTGTGATTGCCGGATATCCGGCGGGCACGGTCACGTCCACCGCTCCCGCGATCGGCACGCCTGGCCCCACGGGGACAGGCGTGGTGTTGTACACGAGGGGGTTGAATGTCGTTGCGGTATCGGACACGTCAAGCACGCCGCCCGCGCTGCCCGTCCCCGTTGCTACTGGGATTTCCCAGCCCGTCCAGTCCGTGATGCGCGTGTTCTCCAGGATGTTCATCCGGTACGCGAGCGGCATCTGCGGCGCCACGCCCGGTGCGGGGGACACGGCGTAGACCGTATTGCCGTCCGCAACCACGGGCGGGAAGGACGGGTGTGACGCCTCCACGTAGGAGTCGTGCAGCAGGTTCCCGGATGCGTAAAGCGTGTAGGGGGTTTCCCCGACATTGAAAGTGAACCCGGCGAACTCGTTGCCCACGGACGGAGCGCCGTTCGCGGAACCCTGTGAGTTGCTGGAGCAATTCAGGCCGATCTTCGGTGACTTGAGCCGACCGCCAAGGAACCGGTTGTACCGGCCTGACACCACGTTGAGAACGCCTGTGAGCGATTCGGTCACGTCGATGTTGGTGGTCACGACGGTGTTGTAAGAGCAGGGCCCGTCCCAGCCTTCCTCGTTGGTGGAGGTGCGGTCATCCAGGTAGACCCCCACCCAGGCGTGGCCGGTGACCTGGACTTCCTCGAAGTGGTTGCGTTCGCATGCCTGATAGATCCACAACGCCGACCCCTTCGAGGCAGCCGGCACGGAGCAATCGTGCAGGTGGATGCGTTGCGCATGGTTATGCGCCGCGCCCCGGGCGAACATGAACCCGCCTGTTTCACCGTTCACGACCCGCAGATCGTAGACCCCCCACGAACCAAGCTGGACGAGTACAGCGTGCACCGATGACGGCGCTCCCGCGAGGGGCTTGTTGCCGTCGATGGTCGGGTAGCCGATGATGCCCGAACCGACCGCGCCGAAGCTCACCGGCACCCCGGTGGCCGCCGAGATTGCCGGGCGGTCGAGGGTCAGGGTGTTCCCGTCCACCTTCATGACGGTCGCATACAGGCGGCGGGCGATGCCGATGGGCGCGATGGTGGTGTGCGCTGCGGCGATGGTTCCGTATGCACCGCGGGTCACCCCGGTGAGCGCGGCGCCAGTCCTCCCGGTGAACGTGATCAATTCGCTATCGACCAGAAGCGTTCCGGTCGTGGCGAGTCCCGTCACGTTCGCCAGGGTCAGCGCAGTGGTCACCCCGTCAATGGCGGCGGTGAGCACGGTCTGCTGAGAATCGAGGATGCCACCAGCAGCGAACACCGCGACCCGCGAGCCGAACTCGATTCCCGCAGTACCCCCATCGGTGATCGTGAGCGTGCGTGCATCCTTCACTGCGTTGCCCGTGCGGGTGTTCAGCCGGGTGGTGATGATGCCCGGGGCCAGCCCGTCAGGGGATTTCAGGGTGACGCCGGGCATGTCGAAGATGACCCGTGAATCCTGGACGATGCCCTTTACCGTGTACACGCCGGGTTCAAGCGTGACCGTTCCGCCGCCAGCGGCGGTGGCCTTGTCGTTCGCGGATTGGATCGCGGCCCGGTTCGTCTGGTAATCAGCGGCAGGGTCAGCACCTTCCTCGTTCGCGGAGAACAGCCCCGTCCGCTTACCAATCGTGGCGGATAGTGCAATCTCCGTGGCACTGCCAGGGGTATTGATCTTGGTCGCCATGACCTCGTCCGTGGGCGCCGTCGCCGCTTCTGCGGCGACCTCTGCACGGTCGGCTTCCAGCGTCGCCAAGCCCTTCGCTTCGATCGCACCGGCCGCGGCGACCACGGACCCATCACGGGCCGTCTCCGCCCCCGTGCGGGCGAGCTGTGCACCATCCCGTGCCGACACTGCGGCGGCGGCATCCACGGCCACAGAGGCAGGGGCGAAGTGGTCAGGGAAGCGGCCGTTTTCGCCTAGCATGGGCACGCGGCCCGAAGAAGTGGTTGCCATTACTGGGCTCCTTGTATCGGCATGATCAAAATAAGGTCATCGGCAGGGTCGGTCTGCCACGACTGGTAGTGCAGGACCAAGACATCCGGGTCGTCTGGATCCACCGTGGCGTGGACGCCCAGCCCGGCTTGCTCCAAGGCCGCCCACCATGCGGGGTCCGGCGCCGCGCTCGGCTCCAGGGTCTTCGGGTCAACCCGCGCCAGTTCCTTATAGGGAACGGCCCCGCCTTCTGGAACCAAGACGTATTCCGTCCAGGCCGGGATGCCGAAGCCGGAGCCCTTGATCTCCCAGCACCAGTCCAGCCCGTTCGGTTCGAGGTCCACGCTTGCCAGCCCCGAGGCCGGCACCCGTGCGGGGAAGCCCTTGGGGAGCACTACCGTCTCCGGATCCGCCGACGTCGAGTATCTACGGGTAGGCGTGAAGATGAGCCCGCCGCCAGTTGGGGATTTACCTAAGACGGTCGGTACAGCGAATTTGAAATCGACCAACGTCATGGCTACTCCTAATTCGTTTCGGGGTCGATGCCGTGCTTTTCCAGCAGCGGCAGGAATCGGCGGACGGTTCGGTCGGTGCTGTTGGCCAGCTCGACGGATTTGCGAGATTCGCGGATGTGCTCGGTTAGCTCCCGCTGGGTGCTGGCCAGCCCTTCTTGTAGGTCGCGGTCAGCGCCCCGGAGGATCCCCACTTGCTGGTCTACGCCGCGCAGGTCCTTGGTGTGGATATCCAGCTTCCGGCCGTGGTCCTTCAGCGTCTCTGCCACCGAGGCCACCGCCGACACTGCAGCGTCGGCTGCCTTGCCTACTGCTTCGAGCCGGTCGGAGAGCGGCGTCTCACGATTGTTGATACTGTGCTCGGTCTTCTCCGACGCGTGCCGGGCCGCCTTCGCGTCCTGCTTCGTGCGGGACAGGTCAAAGGACAGCTTGCCGATGAATGCGGTCAGGATGGTGACGACGCCACCAATGATTGCCAGGATGACCGTCTCAGTCACGAGTTGCCACCGCCTTGGTGTTGGGCATGGTTGCCTTTCGGGAGGGTCAGTAGGTATGGCCGGGTCGGCCGGTGCAGCTGATGGCCTGGAGGTTGTGTTCGCACCGCTCCCAATCGCACCCAGGATCGTGTCGCAGATGCCGCAGGGAATGCCAACAGTCGGGGCATCCCCCCTTGAGCATGAGCAAGTTCCGAATAGTCGCCCGTAGGCGATCCATGGTTGACCTCACAGTGCCTCCAACATTTGGCGCTTGATCTCTCGCAGCGCTTCCAAGTTCCCTTGTGCCGTCTCGTACTCGGCGTGCTTGGACTTGAATGCATCCAGCCGCGCATCTGCCGGGAATATTTCCAGGAGCGCGACGGCGGCCGCGACCGCCGCCTGCTCGAGCTCCTGCGTGGTGATCGCCAGACTGTCTTCCGCCTGCATGACGCGGAGGTTGGCTTCGGTGAGATTGCCTAGATTTTCTAGCATGTCTGTCTCCTTACGCTGCTGCTGTGGAAAGTACGCCGGTGTCGGATACGAGGATCTTCCAAAGCGTTCCGTTGGGCGAGGTCGTGACGTAGCTGCCGTCGTGGGCGATGGCGGCGACCATGGTTCCGGCCTGGTTGAAGAACTGCAGGATGTCCCCGGTGTCGTACACCTGCTGGAAGCCCATGCGCCGCTTGGTATCGTTGCGCCACACCAGGTCATTGCCGAGCGTCAGCCACCGGTTGTAGTTGTTCACGTCGTCCCACGGCCCAAGCTGGAAGAAATCCCCGTCGCCGATGTAGCCCGGGGTGATCGAGCTGTTCTGCGTGTTGTTGACCCGAACCGCGGGCATCGACCGGCAGTTGTCGATAATCATGCCGGCGCTCTCGTTGCTGTACTGGTGCAACACCCAGCCCGAGTTGGCGCCCGGCCAGTTCTGCGTGTTGATCGCATACCCGGAGCCGTGGTGGTCCTGGTCGAGGAACATCACGGACGAGCCCGCGGCGTCCTCCTGCATCCACGGCAGGCCCGTGGGCGGCTGCAGCGGCGTATACCCGTCCTCGACGCCGGCCTGATTCCAGATGCCCCAGCTCGCGCCGGGCTTGTCCGACACGAAAACGCCGTTGCGGTTCGTGTACTGGCGGTTCGTGCCCGACTGCAGCAGGAACCCCTTCAACCCGCCCGGGAACCCAAGGGACTGCGCCACGCCGTCGTTCGGTGCCTCCCACCAGCCATCCGGGAGGACGTCCATATTCTGCTGGGCGATAAGGACACCGATCTCCATGCCACCGCCACCGCTGGTCTCCAGCTCCCAGCCCTGCCACCCGTTCGTGGTGCGCCGGTTGATCCACGTCCGGTACGGCGGCGCCCACTCGCGCAGCTCCGCCAGCCCGTACCCCACGGGGTGCGTTCCTTTGCGGATCTCGCAGACCTGCACCGGCAAGGACCAGAGCGACTGCAGCGTTGCCTGGTCGTTGAAGTACCAGCCATCCGGCAGCGCGTCCCAGGTGAAGTTGCCATGGGTAGCCGCCACCAGGCGGATGGGTCGGATCGCCTCGAAGGACCACGCCTGCCAGCCCGAGGACGTCCGGCGCCGGACGTTCGATATGGCCACGGCGCCGAGCGGGCGGGAGGTCTGTAGGCCGATACCGGAGGCGTCCTTGATGGACTCGAAGTACCCGGCGGACCCGCCGGGCAGACCCAAGGCGACGGCTACAGTGGAGGACGGCACGAGCCACAGCCCATTCGCGAGGGCGTCCAGGTTGCTCCCGGTGGTCAACGTGCCCTTGAACCAATCCGGCCCGGCGGGACCGACGGGGCCCGGGCCACCTGCGAGGTTGCTAATCAGATTCCATGCCATGGTCTATTCCCATCGGTAGAGGTCGTTGGTTGATGGCTTGAACCACCACTGCCCTTTTGCTGGTGACGTGGGTTCTATCTCGGAGACCCAGACCAGAAGCTGGTTCCCAGCGGCGCCGACCCCCGCCTTGATCAGGTCGGCGATGTTGTGCGGGCCTCCGGCCGGCACCTGGATCTTTATCCCGAAATCCCAGAAGGGCGCCTCGCCCTCGTTCCAAACCAGCCCCACCTCGTACCAGGCTTCGAAGTGCATGCCGGAAGTCGCGATGAGATTCTTGGAAAACGCCCCCGCACCGTCCGGAGTGGCCCGGACTTCCTTCGTCGAATAGACCGACCCGGCATCGATACCCGCAGCGGTGACGTTCGGCCCATTGAGCCGAAACACGATTTCGGCGACGTAGGCGGCCATGGACTCTCCGGTCACCTCGAACATGCTCCCGTTGACTAGCGGCATAGTGCCTCCCTAAAAGAAGAAAGCCACCGAGTCAGCAGTGGCTTTGGGCTGTCATGGCTGGCGGCACCCGGGCTTGGGTCCTGTGTCGCCCGGGCTGATTCGAGCTGGCGGGTCAGCTCGGCTATATGCCCGTCCTTCTGAGAGGACTGGGCCACGGCCCGTTCCATCTCGAAGATCGCCACATCGAGGCGCTGGCGATAGGCAACGATCAGGTCCGAGTAGAGTTTCTGTTCTTCGAATTCCAAGGGTCATCCTTTGGCGTGTGGTGGGTGGGGTGCCATAGACTTCGGCACATGATGAAACGTGGGGGAATGATCCTTGCCGTGGCCGCGCTCGTGGCCCTGACCGGATGCTCGGCATCACCGAGTGAACCGCTGACCGCCGACACCAAAGCGCCCGTATCGGCGAGCGCCAGCACCAAGGTGGCGCCGGCTGTTGCGAAGCCCGCGGTGAATCCGAATGAGCAGATCGAGAAGCAGTTTGTTGAGTTCGCGTTGATGCGGGCTGATGTTCACAGCGTCTCGAAGAAGCCGTCGAAGAAGGCTGTCGTTGCGGCTTTGCATTCGTTCTGTGAGGACGGGAAGTCGTTCAAGCTGACTAGCTCAGCGGCTTTCAACGAGAACATGGCCGTGTCGGCGGAGCGTTCCTACTGCGACTACCTCACGAAGTAGACGCCGGGCGTTCCGCTAGTGGACTACACGAGCTGGAAGATCACTCCGCTGGCGTTCATGTGCAGGTTCGCCGAGTATGACCCAGCGGACAGGGTCGGCAGGCCGGTGACCCTGAACCGTGCCGAGGAAATTTCCGCGACTGTCACGCCGGCCGTGACGACCAGCTTCCCGTTGACGCTGGTCTGTGGCGCGTTCAGGTTGATGACACCGGCCTCGGCCCGGACCACGGATGACCCGTCGTAATTCAGCTCCGCGTAGGTACCGTTCAAGTTGACGCTCGAAGTGTCCGATGAAGCTAGCCCGAGGCTATCTGGGCCAGAGGTGAACAGCCATCCACCGGGTGCCTGGATCAATCGATCCGAAGACGGGTCGATGATGAAGGTTCCGAAGGCCGCCTTTCCGGTCGGTTCGATCGTCGTCACCCCGGCCTTGAACAGGCCACCGGCCAGCAGCTCCAGGTCGTTGCTGATCGTGGTCCTGCCGGAGATGTCCAGCAGCCCGGTGATCGTCGTGTCCCCGGTAATATCCAGCGTCCCGGCCAGCGTTGTTGGCCCGGTGACATCCAGCTGCCCCGCGATGGTGAGCGCGCCGGTGATCCCGGTCGGTCCGGCGATCGTTGTGGCGCCGGAGAGCGTGGTGTTCCCGGAGACGTTCAGCGCGCCACTGATCGTCGTCGTGCCGGTGACGTCGAGCAGGCCCTCGATGTAGACGGTGGACCCGTCAAGCCAGCGGGTGGAGCCGCGCTCCACCGCCGTGGATGAGAGCGGGGTCTGGGTGGCCAGCGCGCTCTGCCTCTTCTTGAACCGCTTGAAGTCACCCGAGTTCAGGTTGGGTTTACGCGCCACCTAAACACCACCCTTCTCCTGCAGCTCGAGCTTGATCCAGTCGCTGTTGACGTTCCCGGAGTACTTGATGACCTCCGAGAGGTGCCAGCCGTCCGGGATCTGCGGATCCCCCTGGCTATACCAGCGGACCAGGGTGCCGGGCTTGAGGTCCCACATGTTGCCGAACCGGGGCGAATCAGCACGAATGCTGAAATCGATCTGGGTAATCAGCTTGCGCGCGGCGAGCGCCGAGGTGGTGTTCTTCTGCAGCTGGGTGTTGTCCTTGATGTTCTTGAACTCGTCGACCACTTCCAGTGCGAAGGCCCCTGACCCCCCGGCGGTGCGGACGAGCATGTCCACGCCGGAGCCTTCGCCGATGCCGACTTGGAGGGTGGCGAGGGTTCGGGCGGAGCGCTTGTACTTGATTTCTTTCAGGTCGGTCTTGGGCGCGGCGAGGTTGACCTCTATGGTCTGGCCCTCGGGGCTGAGGTCACCGGTTCGCATGGTCCAGCGGAGGGACCCGTCTTCGGCCCACTCGGGGCGGAAGTCGATGTCGGGGCCGTCGTCCAGGTCCATGATCTCGGTGAGAGCGTCCAGGGCGGTGTCGAGGTTGTACCCGTGGTAGGTGCGGGTTTCGCCGCCGGTGTAGTCGGCTTCGTACCGGATGGGGATGGTTCGGCCGATGCCCGAGGTTGCCAGTTGCATGATGCGTTTGGCGATCGTGTCGTAGGACAGCCCCGAGTAGGTTTTCTTCCAGGCGCGGATCGCGGCCGTGCGGTCCTCGGCAATGAGTCGCAGGTCGGCGAGCGACCAGAAGTCATCGTGGGTGACCTGCAGGGTCTGGGCGTCCTTGTCGTAGTCGTCCTCCCAAATGATCCCCGCGTAGGTCACCACGCCGCCGTCCTCGACGACAATCACGCGGTCCAGCGGTTCGAGTAGGCCTGCCTTCATGTGCTCCTTGGTGGCCTCGTCGTTGACGTTGAAGTTCGCCGTGTGGCTTGCCCCGCCGTTTGGGGCCCTGGACCATGGGCAGTCCGTGGTGCTGATCAGTGCCTTGTCTGTCCAGTTCGCCGTGGAGACGCTCCACACGCGTGTTCCCTGCATGAGCTCCTCCTTAGATGAATGTGTCCACGACTTCGAGGACGACTGTCCCGGTGCCTGTGGTGAGTGGGGCGATGGCCACCGTCTGCCCGGCGCCGGGGTTGATGACGTTCCACTGGTAGTCGTTCAGACCGCCGGTCGCCACCGCGCCGTTGATGCGCAGGATGCCGGTGGCCAGATCGATCGTGTGGGTGTCGGATGCTCCGAGCACAGTGGTGACCGAGACGCTCTTCCCGCCCTTGGTGATCCGGTAACCGCCCGGCATGTTCCCGCTGATCGTCAAGACCGGGGTGGCCTTGTACCGGCCGCGGTGGTAGACGGAGACGGAACTGGCGGTGGAGGCCGAGAAGAACTCCCTGTCACCAAACTTGCGGGGGTCCACGGCCTTCACCTGCAGCGAGTACTCCAGCAGGGTGGGCGCCGTCCAATCCGCGTCCGCCTGCTCAACCAGCTTCACCATCGCCCACTGGGCTTGCCCGTCAGCCCGAACCGCCATCAACGCCGGCCCACCGGAAAGAAGCGCAGAGAGAATGTCCGCGCCTTCCCACCGGTCGGCCGGCCCCTTCGCCACGAAGGCACCCCTGATCGTGATGTACCGCGCCTCGTAGTAATCGATTGAATCGAAGTCACCGTCAGCATTCGGACGGGCTTCGTCCCGGGTCTTGCGGGTCGGGGCCTTCCACCACCCGTCGATGTCATCAACCTCGAAGTAGCCATGCCGGTGGTTCGGGTTGTTCAGCTCCATTCCGTCGATGATCACGCTCAGCTCATGCGCCAAGGATCAGCCCTTCCTTCCGTGCCATCGCCCGGAGCTTGGCCCAGAGCCGCTGGAACAGCTCCTCGGCGTCAGTGCCCTCCATATTGAACACCGGGGCAAACGTCGTCTCGCTGGTGGCCGGGGCCTCCTGGCTACGGCGAGCGCCAGAGGTCATGGTGCCGAAGTCCTCCGCCCCGCCGCCTGTACCGCGTGGTGCCGCCAGGGCATTCAGTCGCGGGTCTACGCCGTCTTCGATCAGCGATGAGACGCCGGCGAGTTGGTTGCCTAGGGTTGGCATTGACTTCTCGATGCCGGTGCCTAGTCCCTTCATGATCCATCCACCTGCGGGGACGAGGAGTCCGAGGTCGTAGCGCTTCGGTCCCTTGTGGTCTGCGATCCACTGGCCGATTCCGCCGACGAAGTCCTGCACGTGTTTGAAGCCTGCTTTTAGGCCGCCGAGGAAACCGTCGAGGATTTGCCCGCCGGCACCGACGAGCAGCTCGCCGAGGTTTCCCGAGGTCAGGGCATCGTAGATCTTTTGGGGCATTTCCCAGAAGAACTTCACCGCGTTTGCGATGAACTCGCCGATCCCTGTCAGGACGGATGACCAGGTTTCGGGGAGGAATGACATGATCCATGTGCCGAAGGCCTGGATGGATAGCATGACGGTGTCCCAGTTCAGGACCAGCAAGGTGATTGCGGCGACCAGGGCGATGATGCCGACGATGATCCAGGTGATGGGGCTCATGGCCATGACGGCGTTGACGATGCCGATCACCACGGCCAGCGCGCCGAGGCCTAGGACGAGCGGGGCGATGACCGGTGCGAATTGCTTGAGTCCCTCGAGGAATGGTTGCAGCACCGGGAGTGCTTCGGCGCCCATGCTCGCTAGGGTGTCTTCGGCGGTGCGTTTGAGTTCGGTCATGGCCGCGCCGGGCCCTTCTGAGAGGGCGGCGTCCAGCTTGTCTGCCGCACCTGCTGTCTTGCCCAGGCCGCCGTCTGCGGTGGTGAGGGCGGCGAGGAAGCCGGGGATCTTGTCCTTGCCGATGTCTTCGAGCGGGGTGCCGAAGAGGGCGACAGCGGCCGAGGCCTGTTTGGTGGGGTCCTTGATTTTCTGCAGGCCACCGGTGATCTTGGCGAATGCTGCAGCTGCCTCGTCTCCGCCGGCTAAGAGGTCTTTGGACATCGTTTTGCCGGAGAGGCCCAAGGCTTTCAGGGCATCTTGGGCGCCCTTGTCGTCCAGGTCCGATGCCAGGATCAGGAATTCCTTGACCGCGTCACCGGTCTTGTCCATCTGGATGGCACCGCCGTCGGCTGCATCGACAATTAGGCCCATGGCCTTTGGGCCTGTGATGCCCAGGGCCTTGAAGTCCTTGGAGTACTCGTCCAGGATCGGCATCAGTTCGCCGCGCATGGCCTTGGGTACCTTGGACGATGCGGCCGCCAGCAGGTCCATGGCGCCGACTGCGTTCTTCGCCAGACCGGTTTCCACCATGACGCCGACGGTGGCCGCGGCTTCGGCCACGTCCGCGTTGAGGACCTTGGCCAGCGACATGGCCTTTCCCGTCATCGATTGCAGGTCGGCTTCCGAGGCGTTGCGCATTCCCGTGAATGTCGACATGACGGTTTCCACCGCATCGGTCACCTCGGCGAAGGACTCACCATAGGCATCCACATACAGCTTTCCTGCCGCGCCGCCGGCAGTGGCCGACTGCTTGCGCGTGAGGTCAAGGGCAGCCGAGAGTTCCCGGGTCAGGTTGTCCCGGTCAACGGCCTCCACGAATCCCGTGGTGAGTGCGGCCCCGGCGATGCCGCCGGCGGCCGCTGCTGTCATGGGATTGAACAGCTTGGCGGTGGCCTTCTTCCCGGCGGCACCCAGCTTCCCTGCCATGGTGTCGGCAGAATCCGCGATGTCCTTGAACGCTTTGTCCACACCATCGGACTTGGCCAGGATGTCAAAGAGCAGCTGCTGTACTGCCATGGTGTGGCCTCCTTCGCGTGTTGGTTACCTGCGCCCCGGACGACGGGGTGCAGGTTTCTCTTGCTTTTTCTGGGCTTCTTCCCACGCCTTGGCGGCCCCGACGAAACGGAGCCACATGTCATAGCGCATGTCCCACACATTCAGCGGGGTGATGCCCGGCCACACATGGGCCATGACGGTGATCCAGCGGAACACCGAGGCCTCGATGTCGTCGACGTGCTCTATGCCGCCGGAACGGGTTCTACGTCCGGAGCGGAACCCGCCTGGGCTTTTGGGTCTGTCTCGGCCACCGGTGCTTCCTCGTCGTTCTCAAAACCGATCTCGACCAGCGGGTCGTTGTTGGCTTCCTCCACCGTGAGGAACTCGCCTGCAGCGCGGCGGCACAACCAGATCATGCCGCGGAACGCCTGCATGTTCTCCGCCTCCTCGAGGAAGTCGGCCTGGTCCTCGTAGTCCTTCATGCGCTGCAGCGTCTCGCGCAAGGACTTCATGCCCATGCCGGTCTGCAGCTTGAGGGCGTACAGGTCGTTGAGCGTGGCCCGCTGCAGCGACTCCGCCAGTGGGTACTTCTTGCCGTTGATGACGATCTTCATGGGTCATCCCTTTCCGTTGAGTGCATCGTTGATGGCCTTCTCGGCCTTCTTGCGGGCTTCGACGCCGCCGGCCTTGATCGGCTTCCACCAGTACGGCTGCCCATACTGGGCGACGTAGGCATCGGTGCCGAACACCTGGTGGCGGAAAATCTTCTTGTTCCAGACCTTCGTCATCACGCCGCCGACGTTCTTGTTCGCCTGGATGCGGATGCCCGAGCGGGTCTTGCCCGCGACCACACGGGTCTTGAGTGAGCCGGCCACCTTGCGGCGCATGCCCTTGGTGCGCTTCCTGGACGCGGCCTTGGCCTCGTACACGTTGACCGCCCGCAGGTAGGCCTTGCGGCCGTTCTTCGGCTTCACCCGCACCAGCTTCTTTCCGGTGCGCTGGGCCATGCCCGGCAGTGGGGCGGAGAGCAAGGACTTCTGATCCGCGATGATGTCGTCACCCACACCCCGCAGGGACTTGCGCAGGTTCCGGTGGATCCGTGGACCCTGCTCTTCCTTGACCTTGGCGAGCGTGGCCCGGAGCGATCGGAGATCGATGGTGATCTCCGGCTCGCCGCCGGCCACTAGATCGCCGTATCCGTGGACACGTACACCGCAGTAAGCGGGGCCACACCGGTGGCCAGCGAATCGAGCACCACGTAGTCGATCTCCTGAGCGATCGGCTCGCCGCCATTGGACGCCGGAATCTGCCCGTCCAGCTTGATCGATTCCATGACCAGCTGCAGGGTTGGCTTCACGCCCGCACTGATCTCCACCGGATGCTCGAAGGTGAGCACCAGGGACAGCGGGAGCTGCTGCAGGTACGCATCCCGCAACATGTTGTTGTCATACTCCGCGGTGATGGACCCGGTCAGCTCGGCCAAACCCACGACCGGCTTGCGGCCGCGCTTGCCCTCTGACCCGAAGGTGAAGCCGCCCTCGTCCAAGGTGTTGGCGATCGACAGGGAAAAGTCGGTCACGTTCCCGGCCACTGTGCCGCCCGTGGCGGGCGCCGTAGCGGTCGGGTGGGTGATTGTGCCACCGATGGTGATTGCGCCGTGCACGAAGGTGAACAGCTCCGCATTCACCGGGTATACCGGCGGGACGTACGCGGTGTCGGTAACGATCTCCCGGGCGTTCCACGAAGTCGTCAGCTTCACGATCTCCCCGGCCGCGGCCGCGAACTCACCCGAGGCACACACCGCCCCGTGGAAGGTGTGCGCCTGGATGGCACCGCCACCTAACAACGGCACACCCTTCTGGATGGTGAAGGACGGGATCGGGTCCGTGGTCGTGAGCTTGTGCACCTGCTGGTATGCGCCAGTGGATCCGACCTGGGCGATCGACGAATTGCCGAAGAGTGCCGCCAGGAAGATCCCCAGGCCCTTGGTGCTGGCCTCAAGCTCGATGTCACCGGAGGCCTGATCCTTCACCAGTACACGGCGCTTCTCCCGCGGGACACGCGAGCCGACCCGCAGGCCCTCGCCCTGGACGATCTCCGGTTCCCACACGAGGGACTCGGAAATGAACTCGACGAACTGCGCCGGGGTGCCCGGCACGCCGTAGGCGGTTTCCTGCTGTAGCCCAATCGAGCAATCAAGCTGGGTCGTCATGATGGATCCTCGCTTCCTGCAGAGTGGCCAGGGGCGGCCACAAAGTTTTCGGTTTGCGCCAGCAACTGCTTGGCGAATTCTTCGGACACCGTGACCTGCTCACCGGCTTTCACCACCGAGCCGAGCAACGGCACATCCAGATCCCCTCGAGGGGAAACGTTCACGATCTTCACTGTCTTGGCCACGACGGGGCTCCTATTCGGTCACACGGTTCTGGGCTGTAAAGGTCGCCACCACATCGACGGCGCGACCCTGGGCCGTGTACTCCTCCGGGGTCGCCCCGTCGGTCTCCACGTTGGTCAGGAAGCAATGGCGTACCACGCCGCCCAGGGTCGTATCGGTCACCCGCACATGCCGCTCGATCAGGCCCAGCAATTCGAACGCCCTCACCTGGGAGGGCAGTTCCCCCGAGTCGTCCCCGCCGATGAAGCAGGAGAGCGTGACCTCCACAGTCAGCGTCTCCTCACGCGATCGGCGAGTGCCGAGGTTGGCCGGCGCCTGGGCGACGGAGAGTCGGCCGAAGGAGATGATGTCGGCGGGCTTGTAGGTGCCGGGGGTACCGGGGCAGACGTAGACGTCGGCGGTTGCCTCATCGGCTTGCATGATGGTTTTGGTGGCTTCAAAGATGGCTTGCTTGAAGGCGAGCCCATTGGTGAAAGACGACATTAGGCGAAGCCTCCTATCTGCTCGTCGGGGGTGCACAGTTCGATGACACGTCGGGGCACCGCGAAGCCGGACGGGGTGTACATCTCGCCGTCGAATTCCTGCCCGCGGACGCCGCCGCCGGCAGCCTGCTTGCCGATCTGCACCCAGTGGCGGACCAGCTCGCGAGCGGCCAGCCTGATGTTGGGCTTCACGGCCGTGGCACCCACGTTGTAGGCCACCAGGAGCGTTCCCTGGGGGAATGCTCCGGGGGAGAGGCGGGAGCCCGCGTAGAGGACGCCGTGTTCGGTCCAGTACTCGGTGATGGGGATGCTGTTGGCTTCCACGACGGTGATGGTTGCCGTGCCGTGCGGGAGGATCGCGGCGGCCCGGCCGCCGCTGGTCTCCCACGTGTACCCGGTGGAAAGGACCGGGCCGACGATGTCCTCGATCACCGGGGTGGCCGCGGCGATGTACAGGCGAAGGTCGGCCAAGTACTCGGCGCTGGCATGCTTGGCGTTGAGGCCCTCGGCCGCGTCATCCAGACTGATCAGGAAACGCGGGTCCTCGGGCCAGACATCGAACACATCGGTGTAGACAGCGGCCGGTTCGGTGGCCACCCAACGGATGAACCACCGCCCCGCCATGTCCGCGACGATCCGGGCAGTGCCGGCGGCGTCGTCCACAATGGCCGTGCCCGGCGTGCCGTCAGGCCGTGAGACCTCAATGGCGAGAGTGGCCCCGGCCGGACGCGAAGCCCACGAAGCGAGGAACTCAGACCCGAGGTCCACGGCAGACATTACTTCTTCGCGCCCTTGGACTCTTCGGCGGCCTTCGCCTCTGCGGCCAGACGGTCAGCCTCCGCCTTCTCGGCATCGGCTGCTTCGGCAGCGATGCGGTCAGCCTCTTCCTGCTTGGCCTTCGCGTCTGCAGCTTCGGCCGTCTCCTGCTTCGCCTTGGCCTCGGCGCGGACCTGAGCAACGGTCTTGCCCTTGGTTGTGGCGGTCTCGGCGGCCGCGTCAACGGTCGCCATTTCCACGGCGTCGGCGGGCTCGGCGATGCCCTGGGCGAACAGCTGCTTGGCCTCGGCCTCGGGAACCTCCAGCGTGCCGCCACGCGGCGGCCACTTCTTGCCGTCGCGGGAGCCGGACAGGTTTGCACGCATGCGTATTTCGGGAGCCATGATGTGGTCCTTTCAAAAGAGTGTGGGATTGATGCAGGTGGGGGCGGCCCCCGAAGGCACCGCCCCCACCTGGTTGGCTACGCCGCCGGCAGCAGCAGGTGCTTGACCGCGCCGGACTGGTCCATCAGCAGACCGTCACCACGCACCAGGGCGCGGAAGGTGACCACGTCGCGGTTGAACGCGAAGTGCTCGGAGGACTCGAAGCGGACGCCGTTGATCAGGCGAACCACGTAGGAGGCCAGATCGCCGAACAGCAGCGGCTTGGCGTTCGCGGCCATGACCGGCATGAACGGATCCGATCGGACCGGCTTGCCCTCGATGGTGTCCGGGGTTCCGGCGATCACCGAGGACTGCCAGATGTAGTTGTTGTTGCCGTCCTTCAGCTTGCGCAAGTACCCGGCGGTGGTGTCCTCCAGGACCCACGATGCGGACGGACGGTTGCGGTACGGGCCGATCACCGAGTAGAAGAGATCGATCACGTCATCGAACCCTGGCGTAAGCGAACCAGCGGTCTTGCCCAGGGTCGAGCTACCGACGATGCCCGCCGGTTCGCTGGTCCCGGTGCCGCTGATCAGCTTCTGGCCGAGCGCGTTGCCCACTGCCCAGCCCGCAATGCGAGCCAGGTAGCCTTCCAGATCGACACCGGTGTCCGTCAGCAGTTCCTTGGGAACCTCGATCAGATCACCGTACTTGTACGAACCGAGGGTTCGCTTGCCGAACGCCGGATCGGACTGCGGGATCACACCGCCCTCGGAAACCTGAGCACCCACCGGGTGGCTCACGGTGACCGGCACGTCGATGTTCTCGCCGCTGGCGGTCGTCCAGGTGGTTGCCCCGCCCGCGAGCAGGGTTGCCACCTCGACGGCGTGCTCCATGAGCTGGCCGTAGAAGGTGGTCGGCACCGTCGCTCCACCTGCCGACAGCGTGCCGGAGGACAGCGCGCGAGTTTCGTCCTGCGTGCCGAAGGCCTCGAAGGCGTTGCTCTTGCCGGTCAGGAACGAGCGAAGCTGAACCTCGACGTCCGTGCTGCCACCGCGCTGCTCCTGGCCGCCCTTCACGCCGGCCTTCTCCAGAGCGTCGGCCGCGGCACGGGAGCGCTCCTCGGCCTCGACCAGATTGTCAGCACGCGAGCGCAGGGCGTCCATGTCCGAGCTCATCTGCTCGAACTGGGTGTTCTCCTCGGCGGAGAACATGCGCTCTTCCTTCTCCGCGTGGTCGATGAGTGCGCGCATCTGCGCCTCGATGTTTTTGCGCTGCTCCATGAGCAGCTGCGCCATTGGCTTAGCCATGGTGGTTTCCCCTTTCAAAGGAAATGGAAAAGGCCCCAGCGGGTGCGGGGCCTTCACAGCAATTGGAGTGCGGGTGGTTTGCTACCGGCCCACGGTTTTGAGCCGAAGCTCGCCGTGCTCGGCACGACGTGAAACCACATCGATCCGAGCGCGTAGTTCATCAAGCGAGGGGTGGGTTTCGCCCGGCCCCCCGCCTGACGGTTCCTCGTGCCCGTGGGCGCGGGAAGATTCGGTGGCGTGGAGAAGCTTCCCCAGCGTGTTCGCCTCGGCCGCGGCTCGCGCCTGGTCGAGATCCAGATGGAACCGATCGGCCAGCGAGCGCAGTCCCGTCGTGGTGTCCCTGTACGCCGGGTCCACCACGGGGGCCACGTCGACCAGCTGCACGACCTTGAGAGTCCGCAGCGGGAAGTCCTCGTTCGTGTAACTCCACTCGTCCTCCAACGTGCGGAACGCGAAGGACGAGAACCGAAGATCACCACGTTCGGCGAGCGCCTTGACGTCGCGTCCGGTGGTGGTGTCGGGGAGATCGATCTCGTAGAAGAGGCCGGTGCCGTCCACGCCCAGGCGGAGGGTTTCGGCGGTGGTGGTGCCGAGCAGTCCGTCGTTGGAGTGGTTGAAGCGGCCGAGTACTTCGCCGGCGTCAGCGAGCGTCTTGGTGAACGCGCCCGGGTCGACCTGCTCGACGAAGCCGCCAAGGTTCTGCGAGTAGCGGTTGAACACGGCGGCGTAGCCGAACAGCACGCCGATGCCGTTGGCCGAGGCGCGTAGTTCGATCTTGGCGGTGTGATACCGGCGTTCGATCTCTTTGGTTTTCACTTGGTCTCTTCCTCCTTCGGGGGTTTGGCGGCGCTCTTTGCGTAGGTGGATTGCCACTCTTTCTTCTGCTCCGGGGTGAGTGCTGGTTTGTCTTCCAGGGCACGTCCCTCGTCCTGCGTTTCCATGCCGTTCCGCAGGGCGATTTCATGGACCTCCATGCGGGTCTTGGAGTCGGTGCGGATCAGGGCATCCGGGTTGAACTTCAGGTAGTTCTCGTTGGGCAGCAGGCGGGATATGTGGTGTTCCAGCCGGGTGAAGATCGGCTGTAGTGCCCGTGCCTGGAACTTGATCTGGTTCATTTCCAGGGTGGTGTAGGTCAGCGAGTTGCCCGACTCGCCGCCGATGTCCGAGGGGTCCACCCGGTAGATGGCGGCCATCTGGTTGGCGGTGGCCTTGATCGTCTGCAGGAACTGGGCCTCGTCGGGCTTGACCGAAAGCGCAGCCCATTCCCAGTCCTTGCCGGAAACGAAGATGTCGTTGTTGTGGACCGCGGCCTTGAACCGGGCTTTCACCTTCGAAGCCTCGGCCGGGTCCAGCGTCTTTTCGATGTTCTTCAAATGGCCGGACGGGGTGGACCCGTGGTCGAACCAGTCCTTGCCGAACTTCTCGGCAAGATATCCGGTCTCGATGACCTGCCGGAACTGGCCGATGGGCGAGAGCCCGACCACCGATCCCGGCGGCGGGTACCAGGGAATGTGCAGCAGCGTGTTCGGATCGAGCGGCTTGCCCTTGTAGCTGTAGGCCGGCAGGGTGCCGGACTCGTCCACCATCACGCTGTCCGGATTCAGCCAGGCGATCTTGGACGGGGTGCCGTTGGGTTCCAGCTCCGTGATCAGGCCGTACGCGTTGCCCCGCATCAGGAAGCTGGTGGTGAACTGGTGTAGCCATTCCACCCGCGTCATGGTTGGGACGGGGTGGGGATCCAGCAGGAGCGGGGACTGGCGTGCAGCTTTCCGCTTGGAACCGTTGACGGTCTCGTACTCGCTGACCGGCATGATCGCGATGGAGTCGGCGATGAGGCTGGTTGCCGCATACACGGAGACCAGGCGCAGGGCCGACTTCATGGATCTATCCATGCCGTTGCCCGAGCCCAGCAGGTTGTACCAGCCGCCATCAGACCGGGCCTCGACCGGCGAGCGCCTGAATAGACTCACGGTGCCCTCCGATCAATCAGCCAGGACAGGACTAGGACACCGGCCCCGGCGGCGCCCAGCGCCCCGGGGATGGACCATTGGGCTACGAACAAAGCGACTGCACACAAGACCAGCAGGGCGCCGAGCAGGTCCAGCAGGGTGGTAATCATCAGTTCCTCCTCGGTCTCACAGGACCGAGTCCAGTGGGTCGTAGTTGTCGCCGGCCTTCTCGCGGAAGAGCCAGCGGGCGAACGCGTATGCGTACAGTGCCGAGATGTCCTCGAGCGATCGCCCGCGGGAAAAGATCCAGGCACCTTGCCCGACGTTTTGTTTCACCGCTGCCACCATGGCGTTGTTCACGGTGACGTCGTTCGGGTAGCGCAGCAGCTTGGCGAGGGCATCGTCGTAGATGCCGCTGCACGCGATCACACGTTCAGGACCCGGAACCTTGATGACGGTGAAGCCCTCTTCTTCCAGATCCTTGATCAGCGACGGTGCCGCACCGTTGCCGTCCATGGCGATCAGGTCACCGCCGAACTCTGTCCGCAGTGTCTTCATGGTGGCCACGACTCCAGCCGTGCCGACCAGGCGGTCGTACAGCTCGAGGTACACGCGGGCCTTTGGGTCGGTCGACGTGGCCGCGAGCGCGATGGATGACCACTCGCGATCGGGGTTTACGTCGATCGCCCAGAACGGTGTGCCCGTCCAGGAGTCGGCGTCCTCGTCCACGTAGCCCTGTTCCCATGCCGCTGTGGGGATGATGCGCGGCGGGCCCTTGGCCTTCGGCCGCCAACCCAACCAGGCACGTTCCCACTCGTCCTTGTCCGTCGTGTTCACCCGCAGGCTCATCACGCGCTCTGCCTCGATGGTGTACCCGATAGCGGGGTGGGTACCGAGCAAGGTCTCGGGGTCGTCGGGGTCGGCATCCTCGGGCGCCGAGTACTCGATGTAGCAGGTGCGAGACTTCGCCTTCGACTCCACCAGCGCGCGGCCGATGTCCATCTTGTCGTTGAGATACGCCGAGGCGGTATCGCCCGCGGCTGATAGGACCCACAGTTGCGAGCCCACGATGGTCATCATCGTTGGGGCAAGACCGCCCTCCAGGGTGTTATCCCGGTGGGCGTATGCCTCGTCAATGTGGCCTTCGTCGTTCGCATCGCCGTGTCCTGACTCGCGCTTCACCGCATCGATGGCCAGCTCCGCGCCGTTGATGAAGCGCAGGGCTTCCTCACCGCCACGCCAGCGGGGACGATTCAGGAACATCTCAAACGGCGAGCGCTTCAGCGGCAGGTAGTAATCGTCCTTCAAACGCTTGAGCGCCTTGAGTCGATTCTGTGCGGTGTAGATCAGCCTGGCGTCTGTGGTCGTGAGTGCCCGGTGGGTCAGCTTCCCGCGGCTCATTGCCGTCTTCCCAGCACGGCGCAGGACGACGATGATCACCATGTCGTAGTAGTACTTGCCCGTGACGGGGTCGATCTCGCACGCCACATCCAGTGCGTCGCGCTGCCACGGCATCGGCGGGTTGCCGAGGACGCGCATGATCTTCCCGACCTTGCGGCCGTCTGTCTCCCGCGCCGGGTTGCGAGGCGTGGCAAACCGTGGGCCGGGGTCCCTCGGGGCAACGGAACGGGGAAGAACCAGGCTAGTCATCTTCGTTCAGGAGGCCGGCAAGGAACTTCTCCGGCGTGAGCGCCGCACCGTCGCCGCCGTCGGTGACCTTCCGTAGCCGGTCGAACACGTTGAACAGTCTCGATTCCATGCCGCTGATCAGGTCTGGACGGTCCAATCGCGGGATCTGATCGAGCACACGGGCGTTGTACCGACCCAAAACGATCAGCGTTTTCTTGAACGGCGGCTCACCAATGAGCTTGCCGAGCTCGTCGTTCAGGGTGGACTCGATCAATCCCGGCTCCGCGTCCCAGTCCAGGGACACCGAGGCTGGCTCCACGGAGGGGAACGGCTCGGAAGCGGCCGGCAATTCGGTGACACCGCCCTGCTCCTTGAGCTTGCGGCGAGCGCGGTACGCCGCCATGTCCTCGCGCTTGGCCTTGCGGCATCCGGCGCAACGGCAACCGCGGCGGTATCCGGCGAGGCTGGCACCGGCCGAGCCATGGCGGTAGGGGACTTCGGGCTGCTCGGACATGGGCACCTCCTTCATGCTGCGGCGCGGCGGACGTTCTCTTCCACCGTTACGGGTTCAAGATGTTCGGGATTTACGCATGCCCTGTTGCGGCATAGGTGATCCAAGGTCAGCCCCTCGGGGATCGGTCCCACCAGATGCTCATAGGACCACCGGTGTGCCCGATGCTTTTGGAACTTTCCGTAGCCCTTGACCTTGGCGGCCGTCCATACCCAGCAGCTATTGGTCTTCCTGACCTTGGCCCAGAAGTACTCAGCCTCGGTACCGCGGCGTCCCAGGTAGCCGGTACGGTCCGAAGGCACATGCCGCGTCTTTCCCTTGCGGCGAGCTCGGGCACGGCGAACGTCGGCCACATGCTTCGACTTGCACACGTCGCACCGGCGGGCCCACTTACCGACCGGACCGTGGCAGTCCAGGCACTTTCTTGCATCCGCCATTTCTGCCCCCTTTCGGATCGAGGGTCGGCCTACTCATGTAGGGCGCTACCCGGGGTTTTTCGAGGGAGAGAGATTATGGAACATGCGCGGGTCTCCCGCAATTCGTTTTCCCTAAAAAACCCGGAAACTTTGGGGTGACGTGGGTGTTTATCGTCGGTTTCGGAGTTGTGCGAGCCGCGTATTTGGTCTTGCTTGCGGTTTTGGCGCCGGTTTGCGTCGCCGCTCGTTCTCCTTGCGGACGTTGCAGCCAAGGTGCATGGGCTGGAGGTTCCACGGTGCGGTGGGGTGACCGCCATCGACCAGGGCAATGATGTGATCGAGGGACGGGCCGAGTGAGTGGCGCGGCCGCAACCCGAAGACGATGGGCTTGCGGCACCATGCGCAGATCGAACCCGGCGGGCAGTGCTGGGCCACGAGCCGACGCCATGGCCGGCCTGACCTTCCCCGCTTCGGGTCCCACTCGCTGAGCGCCACACGCCCACCCCCTTGGGAACACGAAAGGCCCCGACCACTGGTCGGAGCCTTTCGCTAATGACACGAATGCCACTTCATCACTAAATTTAGCAGGCTAAGTCAAGCTGGAATTCAGCCGCTTCAGCACGGTGTTCCTTGCCCGCGATGCTCGGGGCTTTCTCGCGGCCATCATCAGGAACCAGGAGTCGGCGTCGACCATGTGTTGCGGGTCCTTACTGCACCTGATTGTCCTGCGACCGTCTGCCCGTTCCACCATGATCAGCTCGCCTCCACACATCGGACCCAGTGCGTTAGACACCGGCTCGTCCTGCTTCCGCACTGGCCTCGGCAATCTGGTCCGGCAGTCGGCCCCGGTCGGCATTTCGACCGGCACACCCCTCGTCGCTGCCACCATGGCATCGGCCGCGTTGGCCAGATCCCAGTAGCAAGCTCGGGTGTGCCTCGGTGATGGATGGGCAGTGATCGACCCAAGGTGCCACTTGCCCAGCCACTCGGCCAAGGCCGGGGTCGACTGGTCTGCCGGCAACATGGCCTTCGGCTTGTCCTGGATCAACTGACCCACGATGGACCAGACCGCAGCGCGAGCTTCACGCATGGCATCGGACGGCGCCGCATTGATCGGCAACGGGACATCGACCTTCGTGCCCTGGCGCTCATCCGATCCTCCGCCGCTTCCCCGATGCAGCGCGTCCATCGCGTCATCCCACAGGCCGGCAATGGATCGCAGGTCCAAGTCCATCCGTTCGGCACACTCGGTGCACAGGCTGGTCCCACGAATGGCACGCGGGCATTCCTCGGAATCCGGATCCGCATCATGATGGACCACGCAGTACTCGGACAACTGGACCAGTTGCTTCGCCAAGGTGTACGGCCACCGGCCGGGCCGGCCATCGAGCACGTACTCGTATTCGCCCAGGAACTTCTCCCCAGACTGGGCCACCTGCACATGACCCCAACAACCACATTCAAGTTCTCCAGTGCATTCAGGCATTACAGATCACCACCACAAACATCAGTACTCACGGGGTTGCCTTTCTTGAGGTCTGCCACGTCTACGCTTTCTAGGCTTCTTACTTTGGTCACGGGGTACAGGAGAGCTGCTCCCGTGATGACCAGACCCGCCACTACCAGTACCAACCCGACCCGACCCGTCCCGACCCGACCCGGCATATCCAGATCTGCCAGACTGCTCTACCTTGATCGACCTGTGATCCGAGTTTGGTTTTTGCTCTGATCGAGAGGCCGGTCTATCCGTAGCCTCGGGTACCTCAACTGTTGCGCCCGGTCTGCTGGTGGTTGAGCCGATGGATGCGTCGGATACTGCTACCGGTGCGTCATCCTTCGCCGGAACGCCCATTGCTGGGTGCTCGACGGCGGTCGGTTCCTCAATCACCTGCGGGCCGTTGGTGGCTGCAGGAGGTACGGGGGTGGTCGGTGTTCGGTTGTAGCTGGGCTTGGTTGGGATGCCGCACTTGTCGGTGAGCCAGCGCGCGGTGATGTCACCGATCAGTGGTTCGACCGGGGCCGGCAGGGTCTTCCAGGTGCTTTCCGGGTCGTCCTTGCGGCGGCTGTTGCATTCGTTGCAGCAGACCACCATGGTTTCGATGGTGCCTTCGGCGCCCGGGACCACATGATCGATGCTGCCCTTGCGGACGGACCGTCGATCCTGGCCCCACGTGACCGTGCGGCCGCAGTACCGGCAGGCGTCGCCATCCCGGAGCCGGACAGGCCCGGTCTTGGAAACGTTGCGGTTGTCCGCTTGGCGCTGCTTGGTCCAATCCTTCTCGGCCTTCAGGATCATGTGGAACAGATCCTGCTCTTCCACGAGCTTGAACGCCTTGCGCTGCTCGCCTTCCACCTCGATCATGACCTCGGTGAAGTAGCCGCAGAAGATCGCCGCCTTGGACAACGCATCGAAGCGTGCGAAGGACCCTGCCATTGCCCGGGCGGTGCCGACCGTGACGATGTAGTCCTGGTCGAAGGCGGCGGACTGGGTGGCGCAGCGGTTCACCCACCCGTACACCTCGTTGAGGATCCGGTCATCGGCTTCTTCCATTTCCAAGGCACGCAGGGTGATGGGGTGGTTTGCCGAGACATCGGATTGTTTGAGCCATGACATACCTAGTCGGCCATGTCCACGCCGGCCAGGGCCTCGGCGAGCTTCTCGGCCGGGAACATGACCGTGCGGGCCTTGCTGCCATCGGCAGGGCCAACGACGCCGATGGCCTCCATCTTGTCCATCACGTTGGCCGCCTTGGCAAAGCCGATGCGGAGCTTGCGCTGGAGCATCGAGACGGAGCCGAACTGGGTGGTCACCACGAGCTCGACCGCTTCACACAGCGTGGCGCGGTCCTCAGACGGCAGCGAGACCACATGCAAGCCGGTGGAGGTCTTGATGCTAAAGGTGGCGCCCGGCGTGGCATCCGCCACGTGCTGAACAGCCTTGGCCAAAGCCTCGGATGCGCCGCGGCGCCCGGCCTCGGGGTTGGCCTTGAGCGCGAACGCGAGTTCAGGCAGGCGCTGCATCCACCCTTCCTTGGACTCTTTCAGCTTGGCATCCAGCTCGGTGCCGTCCTCGGCCGAGACCGGCATCAGCATGCCCAGGAAGGACTCGCCACAGGTGATGAGCATCCGAGTCTTGGTGTCGGTCGGCTCAATGGCCAGCGGCTCCTTGTACGCCGCCGAGGCGTGGGCAAAGAGCTGCAGAAGCTTCCCGTTCGCCATGATGCGCGCCGGGACCTGCTTCCGCGCTTCCATCGCGTCGTTGAACAAGCGCGGCAGGTTCGGGAACACCTCCGACGAATTGCCGTTCGGGACGATGTACGTCTTGCCCGGGAACAACCCGGACATATCGATGAACGTCAGCTCCTTCCGGGTGACGGTGATCTGCATCGAATCGCCGATCTCATCATCGGGCTGGTTTTTCGAGGCCTTGAAGACCTGCAACAGCTCCTTCACCACCGTGGGGTCCAAGTCGAACGCATCGGCCGACGGGTCGCCGGTCAGCTCCTCGGCTTCCCACAAGCTCACGATGGCCAGCCCCGCCGAGGCGGTGTTCGTCGCCTGGACGTAAAGATTCTCATGGGTCGCCATGAAGTGGACGAGGGCCAGCCCCGTCGCCGCATCGTTGTGCACGTGCGGCTGCACCGATACCAGTGCATGTCTCAGATCCGCAGTATTGACCGTAAGTCTCACGATCATTCCCCCTTCTTCGGATAGTGTTCGCCCGCCAAATCGGCGAGCGCTGGTGGTTGGTTATGGCTTGCCGGTGATGGTGACGAGTTCGGTCGGGTCGAAGTGGTTCTTCCATCGGCGGCCGTCTTTGGTGGTGGAGCGGATCCAGCAGCCGTGCTGGTCGTGGTCGAGTCCCTGGATGGTTCGTTCTTGGTCCGGGGCGGCGGTGTAGGTCTTGCCGATGTCGATGCCGGATAGGCGGCGGGCTTCAATTGGTGTTGGCATGGGGTTCTCCTTTGGGATGGTTGCGTTCGCGGTAGGCGGCCCAGGCGGCTTCCACGCGGTCGCACGGGTTCTCCGTTGCGAGGTGGTTTGTGGTTTGCCTGGGACCGTGGTTGGGAGCATTGGGCAACAGACACCTGGGAAGTGGCCGGAACCATTCGCCGCCAGGAACCTTGCGCATGTGTCGGTCCACGACGATGCCGAACACGACCCATTCGACGTGGTTATGCCCGTGCTCGTGGTAGCTGAGTACATACCCACGGATGGTCTTCGAAAGTTCGAGCGGTTGGGCTTCGTAGGTGCCGTGGTTTCCATTCCCTGGATCGATCACGGCATCTTCGCCTTCTCCGTGAGAATGGCAGCGGCGTCCCGGAATGCCTGAGCGCGAATTGCTTCGGTCAGTCCGCGAAGGTCTGCAACGAACCTTTCGGCGGCCGGTCCAGCGTCTTCAATCGCGCCGCTCACCGTTCCGTCGGTGAAGATCTTCAGCAGCTCGCGGCCGCCGGGTTCGTCGTGGATGATGATCACCCAGTCTTCGGGTTCGGGTTCGGGCCAAGGCCGCAGCTGGCCGATCAGCTGCCCGGGATCTCCGTGGAACTCGAATGGCCTGTCCGCCACGATGGGAGGAAGGAAATTCGGGGAGTAGACGTCGTGGATGGCATACCCGGGGATCTCGCTGCCGGTCGCTTCGTTGTCCACGGTTGATCGGTTGAGGTTCTCGCTGCTCATAGCGTCACCAGGTACCCGGCGAAGCGGGGCAGGCCCTCGGACTGGGCGCCGTGGACTAGCTCGTCGCCTTCGTCCAGGGGCTCGTCGGCGGTGCGGCCGGGGTAGCGCTTCCATGCCCAGTCGGTGAGGTGGGTCAGAGTCAGGTCGCCGGGCTGTACGTCGCCGTACTGCTCTGCGTAGTCCTCGGCGTCAAGGTCCCGCTTCCACTGGTCGCGGACTGCTTCCTCGGCACTGTGCCCGTCGAAGGTGCCCGTTACGAGCCAGTCCTCGCCGTACTCGCCGAGCGGCGTTACCTCGGGGGTTTCGGTCTTCATGGCAGGGTCCCTACTTTCTTGATCTCTTCGTGGTCTCGTTCGTGGTGGTCGGCTTCGATGACGTCACTGGTCCACAGTCCGCAACCAGGGCGGCGACACCAATAGACGGGGCGGCTCATAGCAGGAGATCCGACGTCTTGGATGGTTGAAGTACCCATTCCGGCGCCGTGACGTTTCGGTCTGTTACCGGTTCGATCCGGTAGATCTTCGCGCATTCGTCGCACTGCCAGCGCGTTCCCTCGGGGCACGCCCGCGGATTGTTTGGGCGTTCGCAGTAGTGCGGTCGATTGAGTGGCTCCGGTGTCAGGAACCCCATCAGGCACCCCTGCACAGGGCGTTGAGCCCGAGCTGTGCAGCCTCGCGGTAGCCATCGGCGCGCGCGTGCCTTTCCTGATGCCGGATCGATCCATTGTTGGGGTTCAGCTGGATCGCTTCGCCGCGACGCCGAACATCTTCCAGGGCCTCCCGCACGGCATCCACCTTCGTTTCGGCGGCTTCGGCGCGCTGGCGAAGGTCGATGTTGCGGCCGCCGGACGCGGACAGCTCGGCCAGGATGCCCTTGTTCCGTCGATCGGCGGTTTCGGCACGTTTGGTGAGATTGGCACAGTCGCGGATGAGATCCCGGTTCAGCCGGCTCAAGGTTTCGCGTTCCCTGTTAGCCGCAGCGGCGGCGAGGGTGACGTCCATGATGTGCTTGGTACGGTCGCGACTAACGGCCGACTTGAACCCGCACAGGCACTCTTGGCCGTGGATGTGGTGGATGGACTCGACGTTGAACAGCGCAGCCTCCACGCTTGTATCCTGGCTCATGCTTCTTCCCAGCCTTCCGGGTCTTCGAATCCGCTGATGATCGCGCTCAGATACCCGGGCTTGGCTACCTCTTGAAGCGCGATGCAGGCCAGCACAATGTCATCGGTGCCGGATACGGCTATGTGGACGGTGGCTTCCGCCTTATTGCCCTTTAC
The DNA here is from genome assembly GCF_046714615.1 of Paeniglutamicibacter sp. Lineage (NCBI taxonomy): Bacteria > Bacillati > Actinomycetota > Actinomycetes > Micrococcales > Micrococcaceae > Paeniglutamicibacter > Paeniglutamicibacter sp. The sequence goes on along the minus strand of NZ_JBKKAP010000078.1, from coordinate 62,253 downwards.
ATCCACTTTGAGGTCGAAGAACTTGCCAGCGTCGGTATTTCCCGAGGCGGTTCCGGCGGCATCGATGACCGCCTTGGTGACGTGGCGTTCAAACGACTTGGCCTGGTCCTCGCGAGCGGCGGCGAAGTCGTTGGAACCCTTCCGCGCCATGAGCTCCGGGCTCTTCCACCCGCAGGCGCAATGGATCAGCAGGTCGCGGAATCGGCGCCCGTCGCGCTGGTGTCTTCTCAAGGCCTTCGTTACGGCCTTCTCCTGTGGTGTCAAGGTGTCCTCCTGGTTGGTCGTTGGTGGGTTGGTGGAGTGCCCGGGATTCGAACCCGGCGCGCAGGGCTGGTGATGGGCGACTGAACAGGGGGAAGAGTTTCCCGTCACCGGCACGCTGGCTTTCCTACACACCCCGGGTGGTGTGGCCCTGGGAGGGACCACACCCGGTCATGCTGCTTTTGATGCCACCGCCGCGACCTGCTTGGCCGCGTGTCTTTCCTTGGCGCGCTTGCGGATCATGCCCCGGCGCTCCAATGCGGTATGTCCGCCGCGGATGCCGTGAACGTCCTGCACCCGCTCTTCCAGAGACCACTCGAGGCAGGTCTCCCGGACAGGGCAGACTTCCCAACAGACCAGTAGTGCCGGGGCCTTCGCCTGCTTGGACTCCGGCACATGCCAGGGGTCATCCTGTGGGCCCAGCGGGTAGCCCCTGCAGGCTGCGTCCTCGCGCCAGTCGATCAGATCCCCGCGTTTGCCCTCCGGAGCGCTGTCCGCCTGCTTGATGGACTCGTTCAGCACGGGGACTCCAATGGTTCGGCGGGGAAGGCTTTTGGGCGGCGTCGGTCCACTTCGTTGGCGGCCCAATCCACGGCGTCGGGGAGATGCTCAAAGTTCGAGGACACCCAGACTCCGTCCGGGACGTCGAGCCCATAGGAAGCATCGACATAGGCAGGCACGCCGGGTGCGTCCCAGATCTTCGCCGCATACCAGCCCTTCTGCCCTCGCATGAGCGGCAGGGGCCGGATCGTGGCGCGTGGCCACTCGGCTCCCTCCGGTGCATCCAACGCCATGTAGGGCGTCTCGACGTTGACAAGGTGAGGCACCGGGCCTCGAGAGGACGGATGCCACGCGGAGCTTTGCAAGCGGGCTGCTATTCCCGGATCAAACGGCTTGGCCGGGGGACGGGCGTCGGCCAAAGCGTCATCAGCTTGGTAGAACGGCACTAGTCTTCGCCCTCCACGCATTCGGCGCAGCGGTCGCCGGCGGTGGGGCCAGCCACCATTGCCTGGTCGCAGTCTTCGCAGTGCTGGACCAGTGCCGCCTCGGCGCACTCGGGGCAACGGCCGGCGTCGTCGGTCTCGCGCCGCTCCTCACAGTCCTTGCAGAGCTTCTTGGCTTCGGCCGCGTGATATTCCTGGACGCGCTGCTCCTCGGGGAACAGCTCGTAGCCGTAGTGCGCCTGCAAGTGCTCCAGCAGCCGGGTGTCATGCATGCCTGCATGCAACGGTCCGAAGGAGCGGAGCATCTTCAATCCGTCCTGGTGTACCGAAGCGAATTCCAGCGCGGCCGCTAGCCACGACCAGGACCGCTTGCGCAGGTTCGACTCGACCGCTGCATTCCAGTCCTCGGTCGAAGCCGGGATACCAGTGAGCATGGCCAGCGCTGCCTTGCCGGTCTCGTTGTAGTACACGCTCACGCTCTTCATGAGCACGCGGACCAAGGCCACGCGCGCCTGCAGCGGAGCCATCGGGTCCTTCGCCTCGAACCGCTCCTTTAGCCACTGCTCCCGGCGGTCGGTGCCAACGGCATGGTCCTGCCGGGCCTGCGCTTCAGCGGCTTCCTCCGCTTCCTTGACCGCGCGCTCCTCCGGGGACAGCTCCACGACCGCGGCTTCGGCCTTGGGCCGCTTCCAATACCAGGTCACCGATGCGGACGATTCGTAGACGTAGTAGACGTGGCCAGCCGCAACGTGCTCGGCAACGCTCATGGCCGTTTCCGCCTCGGTGCCCGAACGGTTCGTCGTCATCCAATCGCCGTAGCGCGCTGCCTCGGGTGCCTGCTTCGCCTTGTGGTCCTTCAGCTCCGCGTAGATCGCTTCGAGCGCCTCTGGCAGATCACGCTTGAAGCGCGCCTTGGCGATCGCACCGTCGACATCAAAGTGTCCGTTCCAGTTCGGGCCGCTGGCGACATACTGCACCAGCTCGTCAGCGAACTCCGTGCCCTCGAATTCCTCGGCCACCTCATCCAGCTTGAGCAGCTCCATGGCATCGACCTGGCCTGCGTCGACCTGAGCCCGGACCTCGGGTGTGGACGTGGCCAGCAGACGGCGGGCCCGGACGTACTCGACCGGGCGCTGCAGGTCCTGCGCCACCAGCGCGTCGTCGCCCAGCTCATCGAACGAACCCTGCACCAGGGTGGCCAGCTCGGTCTGCAGGAGGTTCTTCGCTGTCGTGCCGGCCGAGTGGATGTAGCGCAACTGCTCCCGCCTGCTGGGGGCCTCGGCCATGACCTCGCACCGCAAGGTCAGGATGTCCGAAGCACGGGCCGCACGCAGGCGGCGGTGGCCGTCCAGCACCGTGTAATCGCCCTCGACGCTGGTCGACGGGAAAACCAGCAGGGCCTGCACCTGCAGGTTCTTCAGCTCGGCACCGAGGGTCTCAATGTCTTCGTAGGTCTCACGCGAGTTCAGTGTGTTCTCGCGCAACTGGCTCACCGGAACCACCATGGCGGTGGTCGCTATCTGGTCAATCGTTCTCATGCTCTTCTTCCCCCTGGGGTGTAAATGACTCAAGTAGTTGCTTTGCCGTTACTGCGGCATCGAGCGTCCTGCGGATCTGCTCGTTGATGTAGACGGCTGTACCGAACGCCTCGTTCTTGGTGCTCACGGACTGCGTGCCCTGCAGCTGGATGGCATAGGCCCGCAGCTCGTCAATGACTTCCTCCACGATTCGTTCCGCGTGGACCGCCGAGGTGGTGATCTGGATCTGGACCAGGTCTGCCAGCGGCTGCGCCTCGGCGGTCACAGGTTCGCCTCTAGATCCACTGCGGCGGTCATCATCACGCCGAGCAGGACGAGCGCGCCGAAGACCGTGCCGCTATTGATGACCGGGTAGTTGGCCAGGAACATCACCGCGGCCGCAACGAGGGACGGCATGTATAGGGCCACGAGCCGTCGGCGGGCCGCTACGTGCGGCGCCGGGCGGGTCATGCCGCACTCGCTGCGAAGAGCGCAGGCACCGGGGTAGGGACGGGCGTGCGCCGCGCGTCCATCCGGAACTGGGCCACGGCAGTTGACTGGTCCCCATTGATGAAGACCTTGCCGCCGGCCTCTTCGTCCAGAGTGGTGACGTCCACAAAGACCCCCCACCAGCCCCTGACGCTTCTGGCCCAGGCATCCACTGCGTTCTTCACCTCACGGTTCCGTTCTGCCCGGGTCGTCCAAGACACCGGCAGGCGCGTCGGCTGAGACCGCTTGCCCGGGACTGAGACCACGACGTCGCCGTGCTTGCGCTGGCTCACGCCGCGTGTGCCTGGTCAGCGGTGCCCGGCACGTACAGGTGGATCGCCCGGGCCAGCACGGCTCCGGCCTCCTGGATGCACTGCTCACGCGTGGGACGCTGCTGCGCCGCGGGGGAGTGGTTGGACTGCTCTAGTAGAGTTGCCATTGAAATTCCTTCCTAACTGACTGGTTTTTCACTGCCCTCAGCCGTTGCACCGGCTGGGGGCTCTTTTTGTTTGAGGTCCGTCATGATCGCTTCGAGCTTGTCCGCCCAGCGCTTGGCATCGATCCGGATCCCCGCGAGATCTCGGCGGGATGCCTTGAACGCTTCGAGCCGCCTAGCGACTTCTGGGGCGTCCATCTCATCAGCGAGCGCCTCGGCCAGCCTGAGTGCTTTCAGGTCCTGCCAGCGCTCCTCAACGCGGACGAGGTTCTCGGCGTCGTGTGTTTCTCGCAGTGCTTCGAGGAAGCCGTCAGGGCAGCTCATGCCATAACCGGCCTACGGTGAGCATTGACCGTGCGCACCTTCTCGATGGACTCCTTGGGCGTAAAAATAGCGCCGTCGGGCACGTTGAGAATCTTTTCGATGTCACGGGCAAGCTGCGGCGTGCAGCCCTTGGCGTCACCCTTGAGTAGCTTGTTGATGAATTGACGGCTACACCCGACGTACTTAGCCAGGTCTGCCTGACTAACCTTCCGGTGGTCCATGTGTGCCTGCAGGTTTACCGCACTGGTGAGAATCATCCAGCGCCCCCTTGCTGCTAATCGTCGTTTATGTGTTGCCATCATTGTGCTGCCCAATCTTCCTAGTTGTCAACTCTTCCCGCAATCAGAGTCCCACGATAGTTGACCGCTTGTCAACCGCCACGCATTACGTATTTGCCCGTATTCGTGGGAATCCGACGATATAGCGCGTGTTTGCTAGTTGACAGATGCGCCCGTCAACTAGATTGATACCGGTTGACAATGAGTTCCATCGAGATTGGACTCGACGCCCCGCAATTGACGAAGGTTGAAACATGCACGCACTTGGACGCTACTTACAGCAAGAGATCGACGGACGCGGTTGGGTAATCGCCGACCTGATTCGTCACTCTGGCCTGTCCAAGCAGACCGTGTACAACCTAATCAACGACAGTCGCGAATACATGGACCAGACCCCGCAGCGCAAGACCATCAGTAGTCTTGCCGGCGCGCTCGGTGTGGACCCTCTAGAGATTCTGACCATTAGTGCGCAAGCCCTGGGCGTTCCGATCACGCTCGAACCGGCAAGTGCGAGCCTCAAGCACGCATCTAATGACCAGATCCTCCAAGAGCTTTCAGTGCGGCTGTCCCGTGGCGAAGGCAGCAATGAAGACCAGGACAAGCCCGAAACGAATCCACCCGGCAAGCGCACTCTCCGTGCCGTCGGCCCCCGCGGTGAGGTTGGCCAGGGACAGAAGATCAAACCGGAGGACCCGGAGTACTTGAAGCCGCTGCCGCTGGACCAGATGGCAGCGATGGATAACTTCAAGCTTGCCCGCGACAAGTTCGACGATGCCTACGGCGACGCCGGCGAAGAGAACCAAGACCCCGACGACAAGTAGTCATACTTTCAACCTTGCATGACATGGTTTCTCTGAACCGTTTGTTTCGAATATATATTCGAGGAATGCCGCAAGTTATTGGGGAGCTGCGCAAGCTCGCAAACACCGTCATCATTTGGACACGACCACACTCGGATGCTCCAGCATCCACCGACGGGACCGGCCGCATCTGGCTTGACCCCCGCATGAACGAAGCCGAGCGCCGCTGGGCGCTCACCCACGAAATGGTGCACATGCGCCGAGGGCACACCAGCTGCCAACCCAGCGCCATCGAACGCAGCGTGCGACTAGAAACAGCGCAGATACTCATCCCCTTCAGCGCCCTGGCAAAACACGCGGGATGGGCACACTCCGTGGCCGAACTGGCCGAGGAACTCTCCGTCACCGAGGAAGTACTCATCGACCGCTTCCAAACCCTCGACGGCGACCAGCTCCAGACGCTCTGGCCGCAAGACCACTACTGCGCCTAACCGCCAAACCATCCACCCTGCACACCACCGCTTCGGCGTTACCTTCGTGCACCCAAAATCAGATGACCAGCATCATCAGGAGCACCACCATGACCACCAGCCAACCCACCAAGCGCCCCGGCGCCACGCCCAGGGCCGTGCTCTACCTCCGACAGTCCGTGGCCAGAGAGGAATCAATCAGCCTCGAGCTGCAGGAGACCGCCGGCCGCGCCCACGCCAAGCAACACGGCTACAACATCGTTGCCGTCGAAGCCGACCCCGGGATCTCCGGCCGCACCTGGAAACGCCCCGCCGTCCAACGAGTCATGACCATGATCGAAGACGGTAAAGCAGACATCATCGTCCTCTGGAAATGGTCACGGCTCTCACGCTCACGCCTCGACTGGGCCGTCGCCGCCGACAAAGTCGAAACCGCCGGCGGCCGCATCGAATCAGCCACCGAGCCCCTCGACGTCTCCACCAGCACCGGACGCCTCGCACGCGGCATGCTCACCGAGTTCGCCGCCTTCGAATCCGAACGGATAGGAGACTCCTGGAAGGAAGCCCACGCCCGCCGAATCCGCCAAGGGAAACCAGCCACCGGCAAACCCCGCTTCGGCTACACCTACAGCAAAGAAGAAGGCTTCGCCCCCGACCCCATCACAGGCCCAATACTCGCCGAGCTCTACCGCCGATACATCAACGGCGTAGGCTTCAAAACCCTCACCATGTGGCTCAACGAACAGGGCATCGTCACGGCAGCCGGCTACACCAACGGCCCCGGCCCCTGGTCAGTGACCACACTCTGCCGAGTCCTAGACAGCGGCTTCGGCGCCGGCTACATCACCTTCCAAAAGAAGTTGCTCCCCGGAATCCACCAAGCCGTCATCACCGACGCCGAATGGACCGAATACCAAACCCGACGCGACGCCCGCCGAATCAACCGATCCGGCGAAAACACCCAATACCTGCTCACCGGAATGATCTACTGCAAGCACTGCAACAAAAAGATGTACGGAAGCCGCGGGAACAACAGCAGCAGTCAATACAACTACCGATGCCTCACCACCAACCAGGTACTTCCACACGACGGCGGCTCCATATCCGGACCACGAGCAGAAGCCGCCGTCCTCGACTGGATCCACGGCCTTGCCGCCGACATCAACCGAGCCGCCGAACAAGCCCCCGTACCCGCCGCACCCAAGAGCAACCCCCTACCGGCCCTTCGCCGGTCCCTCCTCAAAGTCTCGTCGCGGCTCGACACCCTCACCGCCAAATTTCTTGACGGCACGATTCCACAGGACACCTACGAACGCATGAGGGACGCACTACTCGGCGAGCGCGAAGCCACGGAGAGGCGAATACGCGAGGGGGAGTTGGACGAGGTGAAGCCGGCAGCTTCCCTGGTTCCCGGCCTGCTTGAGAATTGGGATTTGCTTCCGTTACATACCAAGCGGGATTTGCTGACCAGGGTGGTTGGTCGGGTTGAGGTTGAGTATTCGCGGCCCCGCAATACTGCGACAGTTCTCGGGCGATGGGAGGTGTAATCAGAGATGAGTCACCGGCATGATCGCCATCTCGCTGCTGGCCATCAGCGTGGTGTTGGCGGCTACGTCGGTCAACGTGCAGGCGCACAAGCTCCTGTCGGTGGCAGACGGGGCCGTCGCCGCGGCGGCCGACAACTTCGAGCTCACGGCGGGCGGCGAGGACATTGCCACACTCCGATTGCAGCCGTCCGAGGTCCGGAACGCGGCGGAAAAGTACCTCGAGGACATCAACGCAGGGGCAGGCTTTACGAACCTGCACATCATCAGCGCCGGTGTGGAGCCCGATGCGGTGACGGCGCACGTGCGCCTTGGCGCCGTGGTGCATCCGCCCATCATCGGCTGGGTGGTCCCGCGTGGGGTGTCAATCCATGTCGATGCCTATGCCCGCACGCTGCTCTCTCGCTGAAAAGCGGGAGGCAGCTGGCCCACGCCTCCTGCGGGAACCGGGCGCGTGTACCCGCGCTCGCCGGTTGAAGCGGTGACGGCGACCTGGAGGGATCGTCGGTTGCGGTTCCCTCGGGCAGAAACGAGGGCCGAAGCAAAGGGTGGCGCCGTAAATGTCGTAGGCTGGGACCTACCATGGCTTCAACTGACTTTTCTGCCGAAATCAAATCACTGCGCTCCACCTACGCTTCCATCGAAGAGGTCTCCGATGTGCCGCGCATCCGTGCGGACATTGCGATGCTCTCCGAGGAAGCCGGTGTTCCCGATCTCTGGGACAACCCGGCCGCCGCGCAGGTGGTCACCTCCAAGCTCTCGCACCGCCAATCCGAGCTTGAGCGACTCACGAGCATCCGCACCCGCATCGATGACCTGGAGGTGCTGGTCGAACTCGCCGAAATGGAAGCAGACGCCGACGCCTTGCAGGAAGCCGAAACCGAGCTCAAGTCGGTACGCAAGGCCCTGGCCAACCTGGAAGTGGTGACCCTGCTCTCCGGTGAATTCGATGCGCGCGAGGCCGTCGTCACGATCCGGGCAGGGGCCGGTGGCGTGGATGCCGCGGACTTCGCCGAAATGCTGATGCGCATGTACCTGCGCTGGGCGGAGAAGCATGGCTACTCGACGCGGGTCATGGACACGTCATACGCCGAAGAGGCCGGCCTGAAATCCGCCACCTTCGAAATCAATGCGCCGTACGCGTTCGGCACGCTTTCGGTCGAGGCCGGCACCCACCGCTTGGTGCGCATCTCGCCCTTCGACAACCAAGGCCGCCGCCAGACGTCCTTTGCCGCAGTCGAGGTCATTCCGCTGATTGAACAAGACGACTCCGTCGAGATCCCGGAAAACGAGATCCGCGTCGACGTGTATCGTTCCTCGGGCCCGGGTGGACAATCCGTGAACACCACCGACTCGGCGGTGCGCATGACGCACATTCCCACCGGCATCGTGGTGTCGATGCAGAACGAAAAGTCGCAGATCCAAAACCGTGCGGCAGCGCTGCGCGTGCTGCAGTCGCGCTTGCTGCTGGTGAAGAGGGCCGAGCAGGACGCACAAAAGAAGCAGATGGCCGGCGACGTCAAGGCCTCGTGGGGCGACCAGATGCGCTCCTACGTGCTCAACCCCTACCAAATGGTCAAGGACCTCCGCACCGAACACGAGGTCGGGAACACCTCCGCCGTGTTCGACGGCGAGCTCGATGACTTCATCGATGCCGGAATCCGGTGGCGGGCGGCCCAGCGCCGGCCACAGTCCTAGGCAGCCACCCGCCTGACCCTGGCAGGACACTCGTCCTGGTGCCGGGTTGAAGCGAGAATCAAGGAGGTTCCGCAGGCACGTTTCACCACGTGCCTGCGGAACCTCCTTTTTCGTTTCCGGGAATGCTTGGGTCCCGATGGGTGAATTTCAGGCCTGGACGTCCTACGATGTGCCTACGAGGTACTCGCGGGCCGGTGGCCCAAGGCCACCATGCGGAAGGCCTGGTGCAGACAGGCCCGTGGTTCGCCGCATCGTCCACCCGCAATCCCAGGAGTGCAGGAATGCTAGACAAGACCTACGAATCTGCCGACGCAGCCGTGGCAGACATCCCCGAGTCGGCGTCCATCGCGGTGGGCGGATTCGGGCTTTCGGGCAACCCCAACGCACTGATCCAAGCGGTGCTGCAGACCGGGGTGGGTGACCTGAAGGTCGTTTCGAACAACTGTGGAACCGACGAACACGGGCTGGGCATCCTGCTGCGGGCGGGGCGGATATCAAAGATGACGTCCTCCTACGTCGGCGAAAACAAGGAATTTGCGCGCCGCTACCTCAGTGGCGAATTGGAACTGGAACTGACGCCGCAGGGAACGCTGGCCGAAAAACTGCGTGCAGGCGGGGCTGGAATTGCTGCCTTCTACACGCGTACCGGCGTCGGTACCCAGGTGGCCGAGGGCGGGCTGCCCCAGCGATACGGCCCCGGCGGCGAGATCGTGCAGGCTTCCGAGCCCAAGGACCAGCGCGAATTCGCGCCCGGCGGAGAGCCGGGGACCTTCGTGCTGGAGGAAGCCATCGTCACCGACTACGCACTCGTTCACGCTGCATACGGGGATCGTCATGGAAACCTGGTGTTCAACAAGGCCGCGCGGCAATTCTCTCCCGTGGCAGCGATGGCGGGAAAGATCTGCATCGCCGAAGTGGAGCACCTGGTGGAACCCGGCGAGCTTGACCCCGATGTGATCCACTTGCCGGGAGTCTTCGTGCACCGGGTGGTGGAGGTCGGGCCCGACATTGATAAGCCGATTGAAAAGCGGACGGTCCAGGCGGCCGTCGCTGAATCCAACGACGCCTCACACGTGAAGGAGGGCTAGGCAATGCCGTGGTCACGCAATGAAATGGCGGCCCGTGCCGCGCTTGAACTGCCCGATGGCGCTTATGTCAATCTTGGCATTGGCCTGCCCACGCTCGTGCCGAACTATGTTCCAGCGGACCGCACGCTGGTGCTGCAATCGGAAAACGGGATCCTTGGGGTCGGCCCCTATCCCGCCGAGGAAGATGTCGACCCGGACCTGATCAACGCGGGTAAGGAAACCGTGACGGTACTTCCCGGCGCCAGCTACTTCGATTCCGCCATGAGCTTCGCGATGATCCGCGGCGGCAAGATCGATGCCGCGATCCTCGGTGCAATGCAGGTGTCGTCCGGAGGGGACCTGGCCAACTGGGTGATCCCGGGCAAGATGGTCAAAGGCCCCGGCGGTGCCATGGACCTGGTCCATGGTGCGAAGCGCGTCATCGTCCTGATGGAGCACGTGGCCAAGGACGGCAGCGCGAAGATCGTCACCGAGTGCACCTTGCCGCTGACTGGCCGCGCGGTGGTGCAGCGCATCATTACCGATCTCGCCGTAATAGACATCACAGGCGCCGGTTTGCGGCTGGTCGAGTGTGCCCCCGGCGTCACGCCCGAACAGGTCCGGGCCGCAACGGACGCGCCGCTGCTGTAGTAGAAATCATTCCGAAGGTCGATGTCGGAACGGAAAAACCGAGACTTGGCGATGGTTGCGTCGAGGCCCCGCCCGATGTCGTGCCCAAGGGTTTTCGGGGCCGTCGGGTGATGCCGCGTAGTCCAGAAACCGTCACGCAGCGCGCGTTCACCTGGCTCACAGATTCGTGACACACCCGCTTTTTGTGCCAACTGTGTGCTGCCGGGACGGATAGAGTGCAAGAGCTGGCTTTGCAACTTCCTTCAACAAAGTCCCGTGCCTGGATCATGCGCCGGCGATCCCGCGGGCAGAGCTGCGATGATTAGATTCGAAAACGTCACGATGGTCTACGACCAAAAGTCACGCCTTGGTTCGGAGAACGCGCGCCCTGGCCTCGACGACGTAAGCATTGAAATTGACCGTGGTGACTTCGCGTTCCTTGTTGGCGCCTCCGGCTCCGGCAAATCCACCTTCCTCCGGCTGATCCTGCGTGAAATCGTCGCTACCGGCGGCTCCGTTCATGTTGCCGGGCAAAACGTCGCACGCATTCCCTCCTGGCGTGTGCCCAAGCTGCGTCGCGGCATAGGTGTCGTCTTCCAGGACTTCCGCCTGCTGCCGCAGAAGAATGTTTTTGAAAACGTCGCCTTTGCCATGCAGGTGGTGGGGGAGAGTCGAAGCGCGATTCGCGACCATGTTCCCGAGGTGTTGAAGCTCGTGGGGCTGGAGGGCAAGGAAAAGCGACAGCCGGACGAGCTTTCCGGCGGTGAACAGCAGCGAGTGGCCATTGCCCGCGCCATTGCCAACAAGCCGCAGATCCTGCTCGCCGACGAGCCCACGGGAAACCTGGACCCGGCCACGAGCGTCGGGATCATGAACGTCTTGGACCGGATCAACCAAAACGGCACCACTGTCCTCATGGCCACGCACGACGATGGAATCGTCAACTCCATGCGGAGGCGCGTCATTGAGCTGTCCCTCGGCAAGATCATGCGCGATGAAAGCGCGGGCGAGTACACCTCGATGATCCCGGTGATCAATCAGGATGGCACGCGTGAATTGCGACAGGCCGATCACAGTACGTGGCACAAGCCGTCAACCGGTAGCCAGGCCTTTGCACCGTTTGACACTGAGGACGACATGCCATGAAATTCGGATTTATTCTCGGTGAAGTAGGCACTGGCCTCCGCCGAAACCTCTCCATGGTGGTTTCCGTTATCTTGGTTACCTTCATTTCGCTGACCTTCGTCGGCACTGCTGCCCTCATGCAGATGCAGGTAACGCAAATGAAGGGCTACTGGTACGACAAGGTCCAGGTGGCCATTTACCTGTGCGGTGAACACAACGAAGGCACCAACTGCGCCGAGGGCGCGGTAACTACCGGCCAACGTGGCGAAATTGATTCGATGCTGGGATCGGCAGCGGTCAAGCCCTACGTGGACACCTTCGAATACGAATCGAAGGAACAGGCGCTCACCCACTTCCGCGAACAGTTCGAGAACTCGTCCATGAGCGAAACCGTGACGGCTGACCAGCTTCCGGAGTCGTTCCGGGTTTCCCTGGTTGATCCGGAAAAATACCAGATCATCAAGGAACTCTTCTCGTCGATGGATGGCGTCGATGTGGTGGTCGACCAGCGGGAGCTGCTCGAAAAGATCTTCTACATCATCAACATCGCGTCCTTCGTGGCCATAGGCATAGCCGGGGTCATGATCCTGTGTGCGGTACTGCTGGTTGGAACGACAATTCGACTGTCGGCCTATTTGCGCCGCCGCGAAACCGGGATCATGCGCCTGGTGGGCGCGTCAAAGTCTTCGCTCCAGTTGCCCTTCGTATTGGAGGGCGTCATCTCGGCGTTGATTGGTGCATTGCTGGCGTGCGGCGTTTTGTGGGCGGCGGTGAAGTTCCTCATCGACGGCAAGCTTGCCCTTGACTACAAGGACACTGCCTTCATTTCCACTGGCGAGGTTTTTCTGGTCGCACCGTGGCTGATCCTGCTGGGTGTGGTTTTGGCTGGTGTATCGTCGTTGGTAACCTTGCGGCGCTACTTGAAGGTTTAGGGCGGCGCTTACTTATGAAAGATTCAGTTCACCAAGGACCTCAAAGGACATTTATGTTAGCCAAAGCAGTATGGTGCCGCATTGCACGTTCCGGAGCCGTGGGTGCGTTGTCGATCGCTCTCCTGGTTTCCGGTGGCGTAGGCGCCCACGCCGATGAGCTAGATGACCGCAAGGTCCAGGTTGAACAGAACATCGATCACCTTGGCGAGGACCTGGAGGTCCTCGACGACGACATCAAGGTCACCGATGCGAAGCTTCGTGGATTGCAGGCCCAGCTTCCCGGGGCCGAGCAAGCCTTGGCCGATGCGCAGGGCAGGGTGCGCAGGGCCGCCGACGAGGCAGCCGATCTCGCGCGGAGGGTCCAGGCGGCCCGCGAAACGCGCGACCAGTTGAACGTCAAGATTGCCGAGGGCAAGGCGAAGCTGGAGGATTCCAAGCAAATCATCGGGCAGATAGCAACGGAAGCCTATAAGCGCGGAGGCGTTTCCTCGGACCTTTCCCTGTTGTTGAACGCCACTTCAGACGGCAACTTGGCGGCCGGAATGGATCTTGCCGACCAGGCCATGCGGTCGCAAAATGCCGCTCTCGATGCACTGTCGGAACAGTCGGCGACCGACGCCAATGCGAAGTTGCGATTGGCCGCGGTGGAGGCCGAGATCACCGACCTCAAGTCCGCCGCCGATGCCGCACTGGCGCGGGAGCAAGTCGCCCGTGACGACGCCGAGTCCAAGAAACAGGAACTCGACGGGATCATCTCCCAGACCGACGCGCTAAGCGCCGAACTACTCGCCCAGCGCCCGCGTATTCAGCAGAAATTGCGTGCCGAAGAGGCCAGCCAGGTCAAGATCAACGGGGAAATCAAGGAACGCCAGGAACGACTGATCCGTGAGGAAGCCGAGCGCAAACGCAAGGCTGCGGAGGCCGAGCGCAGGCGCGTGGCCGAAGCGAAGGCCAAATGGGAGCGTGAAGAGGCGGCCCGGGCCAAGGAGGCCAAGGAGGAAGCCGCACGTGAGAAGAAAAGGAACACGTACGTCAAGCCCAGGTACGTTGCCCCCGCGCCGCAGGCAGTGCCGCAGGAACGTAGCTCGTGGGGCCTGGTCAAGCCAGTTAGCGGCGGGCGGCAGACTTCAAGCTTTGGCTGGCGGCCCACCCCCGCGGGAACCATCGACTACGGTGGTCGTGGCGGTTACGTACACGCCGGGGTCGACTGGGGCTTTGGCGGACAGTGCGGCTCGCCGGTGTATGCTGCCGCGGACGGCGAAGTCTGGATGGCCGGCTGGGGTGGAACCTCCGGCAACAAGGTCACCATCAGCCACGGTGTGGTCAAGGGTCGGGCGTTGGCCACGAACTACCATCACATGCAGCGCATTGTGGTTGGCGTCGGCCAGAACGTCAACCAGGGCCAAATCATTGGCTATGTCGGCACGACGGGCAACTCCACAGGCTGCCACATGCACTTTGAAACCATCCTCAATGGCGCGGCCGTAAACCCATTGGGACTTCTCTAGCGGTAAGCTATAAGCTCGCCAAGTGACGAAATCACTCGCGGAGAGGAGTAGCCAACGTGTCTAAGAAAGACCCTGAACAGCGGATCGTTGCCAGCAACCGCAAGGCCCGGCATGACTTCGAGATTCTCGATACCTATGAAGCCGGAATGGTGCTCAGCGGGACCGAAGTGAAATCCTTGCGTGAGGGCAAGGCATCACTGGTTGATGGATTTGGCCAGTTCTACCGCAATGAGCTGTACGTAGAGAATGTTTACATTCCGGAGTACCTCAATGGCTCGTGGACGAACCACGCTGCCCGCCGCCGCCGCAAGTTGCTTCTGCATCGCCAAGAGCTGTTGAAAATCGAGCGCAAGATCAATGAGTCCGGCCTGACGATCGTGCCGCTGAGCCTGTACTTCAAGAATGGTCGCGCCAAGATCGAAATCGGCGTGGCGCGTGGCAAGAAGGAATACGACAAGCGCCAGAGCCTGCGTGAGAAGCAGGACAATCGCGAGGCGCTGCGCACAATGCGGGAACGCAACCGTGGAGCGCGTGAATAGCAATTTTTCGCATGTCGAGATTTCAGCGGCAGCCTGCATCGAGTGGGTGAAATTGGCCGGGGAATAGACATGGAGCGATTGTGCGTTAGACTGGATGCACACGGTTATTCCGTGTGGTTGGGGCAACGCAAGTTGCCCGTTGACAACAAAATACGGGGATGATCGGTTTCGACGGTGTGAGTCGCGACATGTGAAGCGGGCCGAGGATGCAAAGTTATCTCGTAAACGCTCTTTGCAAAACAATAAGTGCCGACTCAAAGCGCACTGACTTCGCTCTCGCTGCCTAAGCAGCCAGACCAGTCCGTTAGCCAGGGGATGCTATCGCCCCTGATCCTAACGTCATTTAGATAGCCACTGCGGGAAGTTAGCGTTACCGGAACTTCCTGCATAATTTAGGTAACTGTGCCTGGATCAGCCGCTTGTTTGCATGACGGCTGGGGCAGAGAAATTCCAACGCAAACTGCGCCCGGAGAAGACCTGGCAACACCACATCGGACGGGAGTTCAATTCTCCCCATCTCCACAATGAAGGCCCTGCGGATTTTCGGATCCGCAGGGCCTTTCTTGCGTTAACAAGGAGTCTCCGATGCGTGGAACCGTTGGGGGCTGCGGAACCGCCTAAAACAACTTTGGATTGGTTTGCCGCCGATGTTGCCAGTGGTCATTGCGGCGGGGAATCTGTTCCGGGTCGAGGTACTTGGGCAGCAAGACCGCAGGCAGGCCGTTGCTGTCCCGGACCAGCATAAGCTTCCCCGAATGGAAGTCATGGTGGTGGGCACTGCAGCCCGGGCCCGAATTCTCGGCGCTGGTCACCCCGCCGTCTTGCCACGAATCGATGTGGCAGATTTCGCAATGCTCGGGCGGCACAGTGCAACCTGGAACCAGACAGCCGCCGTCCCTGGCAAGAACCGCCTGCCGAATCTCGTCCGGGACGAAACGTTGTTCGCGACCGAGGTCGAGGATCTGGCTCTTGCTGTTGAAGACAATCGGCAGCACGCCTGCATCGCACAGCAACCGCCTGAGTTCACCGGGACTGATGTCGAGTCCGTGGGCGGTGATACCGGCCTGCTCGGCCAAACCCAGAAGGGTTTCGAGCTGGCAGTGAACCACCAGGGTCGCCCGGGCGAGGCCCTTGCCGCCTTTCCCGGCGTTTCCGCCGATGCTTTGCAAGGCATTGAGGATGGATTGCAGGCGACGCCGTGCCGGCGTGAGCCCATCGTGCCCGGGAAGGTCGGACTGCCAATCGCTGGCTGGCGGTCCGCTTGGGGAGCCCTGCGTTTGTGAGTCCGAGGCGTGGCCTTGGGCGGGCGCCTGACCAAGGTCGGTATAGGTGGCCCGGGGGAGGTCCTCGACCGGGGTTCCCGGATCCGCCGCCCATGCGGGGATGGGCGGTGCGTCATCGGGCTGCGGGAGGCCATCGTCATCGTCCGTCTGCGGATTCCGGGAACCGGTGGCGGCATCGCCGGCAAGATTGTCCCTGTTGCCGGCGGCGGTGCGCGGGTTGTCCGCATTGGCGAAATGGGAAAGGAAGATCTCCGCCTCGACATTGAGCATGCACAGGCTGAAGTACGAGAAGTGTTCGGTGCGGCGGGTGAGGAAGATTCCGGTCTTGGCGCTGATCTCTTCTTTGCCGGGCTCGCTGGGAGCCGAATCCTCCAACGAACGCTGCCAGGCGGTGATCAGCTTGCCGGCTGCCTGCGGGCCCTGGGTGTGCAAGGACTCCAGTACCTGGGCTTCCATGATGCTGGTCAATTGTGCGGGTTCGGGTTGCTTCTTGATGACGGGGGAGGCTTTGTCGAGCTTCTTCGCTGCCTGGATCGCATGCTTGGGGTCGATCGTTCCTGCCTGTGCGTCGGCCGAAAGCTGTGGATACCGTGCCGGGTGGCTGATCCCGTTGATGTCGATGTGGGGGAGCATTGCGTTGGTCGCATTGATGCGGTCGCGCACCTCGAAGTAGCCGGTCCCCAGCAGGTGCTGCAGGAGGTCAGCTGTGTCCTTGTGGGGCGGGCGCCCGGTCGGAGGGGTCGCGGGATCCGCCGGCAGCTCCACGTCCCCGGCCAGAAGGTGCGCGGGGTCTGCCACGGTGCTGGAAATCAGTTCCAAGGTCTCGACCGGCAATTCGTGCGCAAGCGTGCGCTGGGCGGCCTGGGCGGCAAGGATCTGGATGTAGGCAGTGCGCCGGTGGGCGCGTTCGACGATCAGCGCCAGCGCGGCGGCCTCGGTGGGGGAGGCGGTCCCGGTGGCCAGCTCCGTGGCCGTGACGATGAAGTACTCCTCTGCGGCGAGCAGTGAGCGCAGGCGATCGGCCCGGGCCATTGTGGGGCCGGGCTTGGAGCCGTGGCCGGGGTGCCCCCGGCCGTTGCTCGTGATCTGGGTGAACTGCTCGGTGTTCATGCCATTGAGCGTGGCTGATGCGGCGCCCGCTGTTCCAGAGGCAACGGAAATCTGTGGACAACTGCGCGGCGATCCATCGTCGATGGCGTCCCGGACGCCAATCCGCTCTCCCTTTTGTGCGGGGAAGCGGACGGTGCCCAAGGGAGGCCGGCGCTTCCGTGGCCTGGCCCGTCCCGTTCCCCGGGCAGCAAGAAGGGGGCGGACGGTGGAGGGGCATCGGCTCAATGCCGGTAAGCTCCGCCGCCGTCCGCCCCCGCATAAGCGGTAGCCCGGGGGCCGCCATGGTGGGTTGGGCCGGTGAGGCTACGCGCCCGAGCCGGTGGTGATCGAGGGCGCGGCCTTCGGCGCCTTCAACGCGGCGAGGCGGGCCTCGATCTCGGTCTGCTCGCCCAGGTCCTCCAGCGAGTTGAACTGGGCGTCGAGCGACGAGGAGGCAAGCTCCGCAGCGCCGCGCACGCGGGCTTCCTCACGGCGGATCTTTTCCTCGAAGCGGCTGACTTCGCTGGTGGGATCCATGATGTCGATGCTCTTCACCGCATCCTGCACCTGGTTCTGGGCCTGGGCGGACTTTGCCCGGGCAACCAGCTCGTCGCGCTTGGAAACAAGTTGCTGGCGCTTGGACTTCATGGCGTCCAGACCGGTCTTGAGCTTCTCCACGATGTCCCGCTGCGAGCCGATGGTCGGTTCGGCGGACTTTGCCTCCGACTCGGACTGCATCTGGCGCTCGATGGCGACCTTGGCCAGCGAATCGAACTTGTCGGCATTTGCGCCGTCGCCGCCGGAACGGAACTCATCGGCCTTGCCCGAGGCTGCCAGTGCCTTGTTGCCCCAATCGGAGGCCGCCTGGATATCTTCGTTGTAGTCTTCCTCGATCATGCGCAGGTTGCCGATGGTCTGCGCCACCGCCGTTTCGGCCTCGGCGATGTTATCGGTGTAGTCGCGCACCATCTGGTCGAGCATCTTCTGCGGATCTTCCGCCGAATCGAGCATGGCGTTGATGTTGGCCTTGGCCAGCTGGGCGACACGACCAAAAATAGACTGCTTTACCACGGTGAGACCTTTCGTTGACTGACTTGGTGAACTATTTACTTTGGCGCGTTTCCGGTGCCGGAACCGCTGTATTGCAATCTGGGGGCACGGAGCGGATGGCCGGGTTCCGTGGCACCGGCAGCAAGGGGCCGACGGTGCGCCTGCGAGGGCGGGCCCTAGAAGCTGCCTCCCGCGCCGTCGCCGAAGCCGCCGCCGAATCCTCCGCCGCCGCCTCCTCCGCCGAAGCCGCCGAAGCCGCCGCCGCCAAAGAGGCCGCCGCCGGAGTCGCCGGAATGCGAACCGCCGCGCAAGATGGAGTCAATGAGGATGCCGCCGAGGATGGCGCCGCCAAGCCCGCTGCCGCCGCCGCGGCCGCCGCCAAAGCCTCCGCCGCCGAAACCGCCGCCGAAGCCCTCGACATCGTTTTCAGCCTCGCGTGCGGCCTGGTCGGCCAGCGCGGAGGCGTGCTCGGCATGGGACAAGGCTGCGGACGGATCCGAGGGGGCCAGCCGCAGGGCCTCCTCGAGGTTGCGCTGGGCCTCGGCCAGGCGGGTGCGTGCGGTGGCGCCGACGCCGCCGCGTCGGGCCCTGATGAAGTCGTCGGTGCCGCTGATCTTCATCTGCGCGGTGCGAATGGCCGCCTGCAGGGATTCGGCCGCGCGGTTGGCGCGTTCACGCTGGTCGCGGATCTGGTTCAGCTGCTCATTGAGCGGGCGGAGACCTGCATCGACCTCGGACACGAGCGCCACCGGGTCCACCAGGCCGCTGCCGACCTGGGACTGGACCGAGGAAAGCGCTGCCTCCAGGACGGCGACGGAACCCGCAAGTTCCGGGTTGGACCCGTTGGCGACCAGGGCGCGGCCCTGGGCCAGGTCCTTGGCAGCGGTTGAAACCAGGGATTCGAGGTCGGCCCGGGCCTTGTCCAGGTCGTCTCCGGCATGGGCCACCGCGTCGAGCAGCACGGTTGCCTGGTGCACTGCGTCCTCTCCGGCCCGCACCGCCACGGCGGCCTCGGAGGATTCGGTCGCGGCGATCTTCGCCTCCGCGGTGAGCACCGCGGTGTTGGCGAAGTCCAGCCGGTCGGTGGCCTCGGCGATGTTGGTGTGGACCTGGTGCAGCGCGCCCTCGGTGTAGCGGGTGGCGAGTTCGGCGAGCTGGGCCTGCACGGTGCCGACGCGCTGGCGTATCGGCTCGATCCGGGCCTTGAGCGAGGCCGCGGCCGCGGGGGCGTTCTGTTCCAGCTCGCGCAGCGACGCAAATTCCTCCGTGTGCTGCTCCAGCGTCTCGTTCACGGCCTCGCAGCGGCGGATGATCTCCCCGAGCCAGGAACGCTGGTCTTCCTCGGTGTCGGGGATATGGTCATCGAGCTGCTGCTGCAGCTTGAAGGACTCGGACATGTGCTCCTTGGCGGCGGCGATGTCTGCGGCGAAGGGCTTGATGGCGTCCTCGCCGAATTGCGCCTGGGCGAAGCCGACCTCCTGCTCGGAGGAGCGGATGGCGTCGTCGGCGGCAATCAGCAGGCTACCGGCCTTGGTGCGCAGTTCGGGGATGGTGAATGAGGCCAGAGGATCCAGCGGCTTGCCGTCCGGGCCCACGGCCACCGGCGGGGGACCGGAGGGAAGTTTCTTGCGGCGCGCCAGCGCCCAGGCGGTGGCACCGCCGACGATCGCGACGCCGCCGACCAGGATCCATCCGGCGCCGCCGCCGGATCCACCCGAGCTGTCGGAGCCGCTCGACGCCTCATCCCCGGTGGGGGAGTTGCCCGCGACGACGTTCTCGATGCCGGTGACAGCGCCCAATGCCGCGGCGGCCCAGTCGTCCCGCGACAATTGCGGGCTGACCAGCTTGGTGAAGATTTCCTGGTCGTGCTCGACGATGTCGCCGTTCTCCTGGGAGACAAACCTTGCCTGGCGCTGCTCGACCGCTATGGCCAGGATCGAGTCGCTGCTGCCCATCTGCTTGGTCTCGGCCACCTCGCGGACCCAGTCGTCGGGGTCGTCGGGGTTGGAGAAGGTGTCCACGTAGATGACGAAGAGCGACTGGCCGGTGTCCAGGCGCAGCTGGTTCACCGCGTCGGTCACCTCGGTGGCGTCGGACCCCAGGGCCCGGGCCTGGTCCACCACGAATTCGCCCGGGGGAATCTGCACTGGGGAGTCGGCCGAGGCCGGCGGTGCAAGCATGAACAGGGACAAGATTCCTGCGGCGGCAACAAGTGCCATCCGCCGGGGGAGCGACTTCATATTTTTCCTTCACCCTTGCATGGTCGGCCGCAGAAACACCGGGTCGGGAGCGTGGCTACTGGCAACTTTCCGGTTTCTGCTGTCGATGTTGATTCTATGGGTGCGATGGGCGCGAGTCCACAGAATCGCCGGTGCATCGGGCCGGGGGTTATGGAATAGCGCATTCTCACAGCTGACACTCAGGTGCTCCTTTTCGCCGCCACAGCCCAAAAGGGCATAGTTGTAAACAGGAAACGCAGGATTACCCACCTTCAGGGATTGGAAGAACAGCCATGAGCGAGAACGAGTCCAAGAACCCGGGCACCCCGGGCGACGGCGAGTCGCAGCCCGAATCCGGTGCCGTGCCGCCGCGCCCCGTGACACCGCCGAGCACCCCCGCCAGCGGGCCGGATGCCGTGCAGCCCGCGGCCGGGGATCCTGCCGAGGCCGCCGGGCAGACGCCCGTGGCCAAGATCGACGGTGCCGCCGATCCCACCCAGGCACTGCCGCGCCACACCGGGACCCCGGCCCAGGGTGCCGCCGATGCCGCGCAGCCGCAGCCGCAGCCGCAGCCGCAGCCGCAGCCGCAGCAGCCGTCATCCCAGCCGGCACAGGAACACTCCTGGAACTCGCCGCAGCAGCATGCCGCCTCGCCCTACGGGACCCCGACCGCCGAGGACCATGCCTCGGCCTTCGCTCCCCCCGTGCCCCCGGCGCGGAACAACGCACCGAAGAAGTTCACCTCCGGCGCCCTGATCGTGGGCATGATCGCCGCCGCCCTGGTGGGCGCCGGCGGCGCGGTTGGCGCCAACTACGTGATGTCCTCCAACGGGACGGTTGCCACCAGCAGCCAAACGCCGCAGGGCGACGTGGTCATCAACAACCCGGAGAACGTCACCGCCGTCACGGCAGCGGCGGCCAAGGCCAGCCCCAGCGTCGTGACCATCGACGTCTCGGGCGCCGGGTCGGCAGGCTCGGGCTCCGGCATCATCCTGGACACGGCCGGCCACATCCTCACCAACACGCACGTGGTGACCCTGGGCGGCACCACCGGCAGCCCGGCGATCTCCGTGCGAACGTCCGACGGGAAGGTGCATGACGCCACCCTGGTTGGCACCGACCCGCTTTCGGACCTGGCCGTGATCAAGATCGAAGCGCAGTTCCTGGTTCCGGCCACCCTCGGCGCCTCCGGCGACCTGAACGTCGGGGACACCGCGATTGCCATCGGTGCCCCGCTGGGCCTGAGCGGCACCGTCACCGACGGCATCATCTCCACGCTGAACCGCACCATCTCCGTCGCTTCCTCGGCGGTGCCCAAGGAGGGCGAGGGCGCGGAGGAAAACGACGAGGGAAACCAATTCAACTTCCAGTTCCCCGGCGCCCCGGAGGAAGAGGACCAGCAGCAGTCCGGGTCCGCCGGCTCGATCTTCATCAACGTCATCCAGACCGATGCCGCGATCAACCACGGCAACTCCGGCGGCGCCCTGGTGGACGTCAACGGGGACATCATCGGCGTGAACGTCGCCATCGCCTCCTCCGGTTCCGGAGCCGACGCCTCCTCTGACAGCGGATCGATCGGCGTCGGCTTCGCGATCCCGATCGACTACGCCAAGCGCATCGCCAACGACATCATCGCCGACGGCTCGGCCTCGCACGGATTGCTCGGGGTCGAGGTGCTGGCCAAGCCGGCAGCGGTGAAGAGCGGCGGCTCCTCCTCCTTCAGCGTCGGCGCCGAGGTCAAGAAGGTCGTCGCGGACAGCCCGGCGGCCAAGGCGGGCCTGAAGGTCGGCGACGTCATCACCGGGGTCGACACCCGCACCATCTCCGACAGCACCTCGCTGACCGCCGTGATCCGCGAGCTCCCCGCCGGCGGCACCGCGGAGATCCACTACACGCGCGGCGGGTCCGAGGCCACGGCCACGGTGACGGTCGGGGAATCCCCGGCCGCCTGACACACGACACCCGGCGACACACGGCGCAACATGTCGTGTCTCGCAGGGCGAAACACGAAGAAATGCGCCGCAACGCGGCGAAATGTGCCCGAAGGCGGCGTACCCGCAAGGAGACCAGTTCCCCTTGCCGGCACGCCGCGTTCTTGGCGTCGGGGCCGCGAACCTGCCGCACGCGGCGTCCGTGGCATGGGATCGGGCCACTCCGGGCACCGATACGATATACGGGGGAGAAGGGCCGGTCCCGCCCGCCATTGGCGGCAGCGCGTGCGCACCGGCCGCACTTTCCCACGAAGATCTGTCCAAGTTTTCAGAAAGGCAGCAATGAGCCAGAACACCGGCACGCCCTTGAACATTCTCGTGTTGGTCAAACACGTGCCAGATGTCCAATTCGAGCGCCAGCTGACCGGTCCGGGGAATCGACTGGACCGCAAAGATTCCGTCCTGTCGGAACTCGACGAGTACGCCATCGAGGCGGCCCTGGCCCTGGCCGAGTCCCGCGGCGGAGACAAGGCAGGCAACACCGTCACGGCCATGACCATGGGGCCGGAAGCGGCAGCGAATGCCGTAAAGAAGTCCCTGCAGATGGGTGCCGCCAAGGGTGTGCACATCTGCGATCCCGCGCTTGCAGGTTCCGACGCCGGGGCGACCTCCCTGGTGCTGGCCACCGCCATCAAGCAGCTGGGCGGCTTCGACGTGGTGCTCACCGGCATGGCCTCGACCGACGCCGAAACCTCGCTGGTTCCCGCGCAGCTGGCCGAACGCCTGGGCGTGGCGCAGCTGACCAACCTCTCCAAGGTGGAGCTGGCACCCGGATCGAACACCCTGGCCGCGGTGCGCGAGGGCGAGGACGGTGCGCAGTCCCTGGAGGCCGCGCTGCCGGTGCTCGTTTCGGTCACCGACCAGGCCAACGAGCCGCGCTACCCGAACTTCCGGGGGATCCTGGCGGCCAAGAAGAAGAAGATCACCACGCTCACGCTCGCCGAACTGGGCCTGGCCGCATCCTCGGTGGGGGCCGCCGGGTCCGCGACCCGCGTCCTTGAGGCCGCGCCGCGCCCGCCGCGCACCGCCGGGGAAATCATCACCGACTCCGGCTCGGCCGGCATCGCGCTGGTGGACTTCCTCGCCGACGCCAAGCTGATCTAGCACCCACAAGGGGAAAAACATGTCGAACATTTTGGTATACATCCACGCCCCCGCCGGCACGCCAAGCAAGGGCCAGCGCGAACTGCTGGCCCTGGCCGCCCGCCTGGGCCAGGCCGCCGCGGTGCTGGGCGCGCCGGCAGACGACGCGGCGCTGGCCGGGCTGGCCGCCGCGGGCGCCACCGGGTTCTACGCGGCCGCGGGCGGCCTGGACACGGCAGGGCTCATCGCCCCGGCCGTCTCGTTGCTGGAGGCTGCGGTGCGCGAGTCGGGGGCCGCGGCGGTGCTGCTGCCCAACACCATCGAGGGACGCGAAATCGCCGCACGGACCGCCGTGCGCCTGGACGCCGGGGTCATCACCGACGCCATCGACGTGGACGGCGAACTCACCGTGACCAAGTCGGTGCTCGCCGGCAGCTACA
The DNA here is from genome assembly GCF_046714615.1 of Paeniglutamicibacter sp. NCBI lineage: Bacteria > Bacillati > Actinomycetota > Actinomycetes > Micrococcales > Micrococcaceae > Paeniglutamicibacter > Paeniglutamicibacter sp. Next base: position 38,536 of record NZ_JBKKAP010000078.1, on the reverse strand, counting down.
CCGTGAAGGCGCAGGTCACCCGCGGTCCGGCCCTCATCACGCTGAAGCCCAACAGCATCGAGGTGCCCGAGGTCCAGCCCGCGGCCGGAGCAATTGCGCCGGTGCACGAGCTTGAGCTCGGCGACTCCGCCCCGGCGGCCCGCATCACCGCGACCGCCCCGCACACCGCCACCGGGCGCCCGGAACTCTCCGAGGCCCGCTTCGTGGTCGCGGGCGGCCGCGGCGTCGATGGGGACTTCGGCCCCGTCGAGGACCTGGCCGACGCCCTGGGTGCTGCCATCGGCGCCTCGCGCGCGGCCACCGACGCGGGCTGGATCGACCACTCCGCACAGGTGGGACAGACCGGCACGACGGTCTCCCCGCAGCTGTACATCTCCGCCGGCATTTCCGGGGCGATCCAGCAGAAGGCCGGCATGCAGATGGCCAAGACCATCGTGGCGATCAACAAGGACCCCGACGCACCGATCTTCGAGATCGCCGACCTGGGCATCGTGGGCGATCTGGCCACGGTGCTGCCGCAGGCCGCCGCCGAGATCCGCCGGCGCAAGGGCTAGGCGGGCATGGGCATCTTTGACCCCGCGACCCAGCGGGTCCAACGGGTGCTGTGCTTCGGCGCGCACCCCGACGACCTGGATTTCGGCGCCTCGGGCACCGTGGCGGCCTGGACCGCCGCCGGAGTGCAGGTCGAATACTGCATCATGACCGACGGGGACGCCGGGGGATTCGATGCGCGCACCGCGGCGGAGATCACCGCCACCCGGCATGCCGAGCAGCGGGCCGCGGCCGCCCTGGTGGGCGTGGACACCGTGCATTTCCTGGGGGAGGCCGACGGGTTCCTCGAGCCCAACCACCGCGTCATGAAGCAGGTGGTGGCGCTGATCCGCACCTTGTGCCCCGACGTGGTCCTGGCCATGCACCCGGAGCGGAACTGGGACCGGATCCAGCGCTCGCACCCTGACCACCTGGCCTGCGGCGAGGCGGTGACCCGCGCCATCTACCCGGCGGTGGAGAACCCGTTCGCCTACCCGGAGCTGCTGGAGGCGGGCCTCGAGGCCTACAAGCTTCCGTGGCTGTGGCTCTACGGTGCCCCGCAAGCGCGGGAAAACCACCGGGTGGACATCACCGAGGTGTTCGAGCTCAAGCTGGCGGCGCTGCGCCAGCACCTGAGCCAGCACCCCGATGTCCCGGCCATGGAACGCTATGTGCGCGCCCAGTGCGAGGGCCAGGGTGCCAAGGCAGGGCTTGCGCCAGGCGCGCTGGCCGAGGCGTTCCATGTGGTGGCGGTCAACGCCGCCGACACCATCGCCGGCTTCTAGCGCCGACGCATTAAACGACTGTGGGCCGTCTCCCTCTTGAGGGGAGACGGCCCACGGTCGCATGCGGCGCGGGTGCGCGGACGGTGCGCTACTTGGCCTCGGGCAAATCAAGCACTGCAAGCGGCTCGGTGCTCGGGGCGGTGCTGCTGCCGTCGGAGGGCTCCAGCGAGACCATGACGGAGGCGATCTTGTCGACGCCGTTGAATCCCTCCTGGACTGGCTCCTCGGACGTGGCGACGTTGGCCAGCAGGGTGGGCCGGTCAGTGGAGGCCTCGATGAGCCACACCGAGTAGGTCTCGCTCGGGTCCAGTCGGGGCAGGTCGGTCAGCTCGACCATGCCGGCGTCGGCCTTGGCCGAGGTGGTGAGCACCGCGTGCCCGCCGCCCTCCAGGTCCACCTGCACGACGACCTGGTCGGAGGCGCGCTCGACCTTGGAGACGTAGTTGGTCGGAAGCAGGTTCACCAGGCCGGCGACCAGGCCGATGACGATCACGGCCAGGGCGGCAACCACGAACATCCACCTCTTGAGCGGGCGCCGGGCCGGGCGCTCGGCATCGGTGGACACCGCATCGACAAGATCCATGCCGAGGTCCTCGTCGTTTTCGTCGCCGCGGTGCCCGGGGGTGGCGGGATCGGTGCCGGTCATGAGTTGCCGTCCTTTGAAAATCGAGTGGAGTGGCAGGGGAATGCCACGTGTAAGCATAGGCCAGAAGCCTAGGTATTTAGTGTGTGCCGGCTGGAACCCGGCGGCACGGATGCGGTGCCTAGCGCGTGCCGGTGCCGGCGAAGCCGTGCTGGCGCCAGGCCTCGTAGATCGCGATGGATGCCGAGTTGGCCAGGTTCAGCGAACGGCGGGCCTCCAGCATGGGCAGGCGCACTGTCGCGGTGACGTGCCCATCGGTCTTCACCTCGGCGGGCAGGCCGACGGACTCGGGGCCGAAGAGCAGCACGTCGCCCGGCTCGTAGGACACATCGGTGTACATCGTTTCGCCCTCGGAGGTGAAGGCAAAGACACGCGAGGGGGCCAGGGCCTCCCAGGCGGAGGCCAGGTCCTTGTGGACGGTGACCACTGCCAGGTCGTGGTAGTCGAGGCCGGCGCGGCGCAGCTTGGAGTCCTCGAAGTCGAAGCCCAGCGGCTCGACGAGGTGCAGCTCGGCGCCGGTCACTGCGGCCAGGCGGATGGCGTTGCCGGTATTGCCGGGAATTTCGGGAGTGTAAAAAAGGATTCGGAACACGCACCCCAGTTTACGGTGCGCCGGCCCCGCCAGTGGCAGGGCCCGGTCCGTGGCGCGGCCCCGGGCCCCCGTGCGGGGCATGGGGGCCCCCGTGGCTAGTACATTCCGCCGAGCAGGCGAGCCAAAATCGTGCGATCCACCACATGCGGGGCGGGACCGGTGCCCAGGAACATCTTCATTTCCCGCACCAGGTTGATGGCGTTGACGACGTTCAGCGCATTCATGGGCCCGGGTTCGCCGCCGTGGGCGTAGTCGATGACCGGTTCGTGCAGGTTCCCGTCCGGGGCCAGGATGACGGTCCAGCCGGTGACGTTCAGCTCGGGGAAAAGCCGCTGCATGTCATGCACCAGCGGGGCGATGCGCGGAGGGTCGATGTGCTTGCCGTCGCGCAGCAGCGAGGCCCCGTCCCAGCGGTAGACGCCCTTGGGCAGCATCATGGAGTGGATCAGCGCCAGCCGGTAGCCGCCGAGCATGACGTGGTCGATGTAGCCGCCGCCCGGGCCGTGCAGCCCGTTGACCAGGCGCGCGGAGGGCAGCGACGGCAGCACCCGGCGGGTGAGCAATTGCACGGTGCGGTTCTCGCGCGCCAGGCGGGCCTGGGCGCCGAAGATCCCGCGCTTGCGCGGGGTGCCGTGCATCTGGCGGATGGATGTCGCCCTGTCGATGGCGCCGGGGGCATCGAGGTCCGGGACATAGACGGTGGCATCGGTGGCCGAGGGGCGGGCGCCACCGGTCTCAAAGCGCATCGAGCCGCCGCCCGCCATGCCGCCGCCCGCCATGCCGCCGGGGGCCCCGGGGGCGGGCGCCTTGCCGCGCAGGTAGCTTGATTCGGTGCCGTAGCTGCGGTCATAGCGGGTGCGGGCCGCCGGGTCGATGAGCGTTTCGTAGGCCAGCGTGGCGCGGGCAAAGTCCCCGGCGTCTCCGCCATGGTCCGGATGGGTCAGCCGGGCAGCCCGGCGGTAGGCGGATTTGATCTCGGTGGCGCTGGCGGTGGGGGCAACGCCCAGGACCTCGTAGTGGGTTTGCCGCTGGGCCACGTGGCTGCCTTTCGGATCGGGAGAGCAGGCATCGATGCGCGATGTTGCTCAAGCGATCCTACCGGTTGCCGGTGGTGGTTTGCCCGGAGGGACCACTCCCGCCGGCTTGCGGCCGGCGGTATTCGGCCAGCAGGCCGCCTTCCTCCTCGAGCAAGAGGTGCAGCGCCAGCTCGCGGGGCGTGTCCGTGGCGGTGCCGCGGGCAATCCTGCGCGAGTCCCCGGCCACCAGCAGGGGGGAGAAGGTCACGCAGAGGCTGTCCACGGCGTCGGCCCGCTGGAAGTCGCCAAGGAGCGTGGGCCCGCCCTCGGAATGGATCACGCGCAGGCCCCTGCCATGCAGCGTCTGGATGATCCACCGGGGGTCGATGGCGGTACCCGGTGCGTCGGAGGCGATGACCTCGGCCACCGCGCCCAGGGCAGCTGCCCGCCCGGGGTCCGCCGCAGCGGAGGTGAGGACCAGGATCTCGCCGGGGTTCCGGGTGAAGAGGTCACCCTCGGCATCCAGGTCCAGGTGCCCGGAGACCACCGCCAGCACTGGACGCTCGGCCATGCCGCGCTCCAGCCGCCAGGCGCGCGACGGGGCATCGAGCAGCTCCCCGTCGTAGCCCTCGGCCCTGACGGTCCCGGCACCGACCAGGATCACGTCGGCCGCCCGGCGCAGCAGCATGAACACGCGCTTGTCCGCCGTGGTGCCCAGGGCCCCGGAGAGGCCGCCGAGCGTCGCGGCCCCGTCGATCGAGGAGACGAAATTGAAGCGGACGAAGGGGTCCGCGCCTGACGGGGGCGCGTAGGAACCGAGCAGCGCCGCGTCGTCGAGGTCGTCGGCCGGCTCCGGCAGCAGGCGGCGCATCAGGCGTCTTCCCTGGCGGCCGGGCGGGAGGAGGGGCTGTCGAGGAACGCGGCGCCGGCAAGCGGCGGACCGGGGTGTGCCGGGGGATTGACGTCGCCCATGTTGTGCAGCAGGTAGGCCGGCTCGCGCCAGCCCATGGCGGCCTCGAGCATCCGGATGGTGGAGACCGATTCGGGGATGTTGTGCATCCGGATGATCCGTGCCCCGTTCATGATGCACATGGTGGCGGCGGCCATCGAACCCGCGGTGCGTTCGGACTTGGGCAGGTCGAGCGACTCGCCGATGAAGTCCTTGTTGGAAACCGCCGCGAGGCTCGGGTAGCCAAGTGCGGCGATGGCCTCGAACCCGGCGGTGATGGCCAGGGTGTGCAGCGTGTTCTTGTTCAGGTCGTGCCCGGGGTCCACGATGATCTTCTCCTCGGCGATCCCCAGGGAGCGGGCGAAGTCGACCTTCCGGCGCAGGTACCCGGTGACCTCGGCGAGAACGTCGTCGTAGGTCGGGCGCGGGTAGATGGTGCGCGGTGCAGCGAGCGAGTGGGTGATGACCAGGTGCGCCCCGGCCTTCGCCACCACGCGCCCGAGCTCGGGGTTGCTCAGCCCGGTGGTGTCGTTGATGACGTCGGCCCCCGCGGCCATGGCGGCGGAGGCGACCTCGGGCAGGAACGTGTCGGCGGAGATGATCACGTCGCTTTGCGCCCGCACGGCCTCGATGACAGGGACGATGCGCTGGGCCTCTTCCTGCCAGGATAGGGCGGGTCCGGGGGAGAAAGGGACCCCGCCGATGTCGATCCAGTCGGCCCCGGCATCGACTGCCTCCAGCGCCGCATCCACCGCGGAGCCCAGGGCGAAGGTCGCCCCGGAGTCGTAGAAGCTGTCGGGGGTGCGGTTGATGATCGCCATCAATGCGACCTGCGTGCTGAAATCGATGCTGCGGTGCGCAAAGCGGTGGACCGGATGGCGAAGTGCGGGTAGATACATGCTCATGCGGGCTCCTTGCAATGATCTGTTAGACCATTCTTACCAGTTTTAGAAGGTTTTGGAAGGATGCGGCTGGCTCTCCGCTGCCGACCCCGCTGTCGATCCGGGCGCCAGGGGCGGACGGTCGGGCGCGCCACGGGCGCGGGCTTCGGTACCCTGTATGAATGACTTTGAACTTCGTCGCACCCGATGCCGGCGCATGGATTGTGCAGGCCCTGCAGGAACAAGGCAGGGACGCGGACACCGCAAACCTGGTCGCCGGGCAGGTGCCGCGCGGCTTTGCCGCCTATGCACGGATCTTCCACCCGGCCATGGGCCCGGACGGACAACCGGTGCGCTGGGATGCGATCGCCAAGCGGCGCGGGAGCACCATGCACGCCCTGGCGCAATTCGCCGCGCTCTCCGGCATCGGCGAGGACGGCGTGCCGCTGGCCGAGGACTCCTGGGAGGGCGAGGCCCCGGGCTGGGACGGACTGGGGGCCGACGAGCTGCGCGCCATCGCCCCGGTGCTGGCGGCGCACACCGGGACCCCCGGCGAAATCCACCTGGCGCTGTGGAACGGGCTCGCGTTCATCCACGGCGGGGACCAGGTGGAGGTGGTGATCGAGGACGACCCTGCCCTGGGAGCCCAGGAGAATGCGCAGCGCGCCGTGGAGCTTGCAGCCCAGGCCAAGGCACCGGCATTCTCCGATGAGATCAGGAACGCCCCGACGTTGCAGATCGGCTCCGGCTATCGCTCGTTCTACGTCTTTTGCGGCGATGCCGACGACTTGGCCAGCCCGCTGTGGGCACGGACCTCCCTGGGCGAACAGCGACAGTCGCCCAACCTGGCCTGGCCCCGGGACCGCGCCTGGCTGCTGTCCACCGAGCTGTATGAGGACTCCACCATCGTCGGCGGCAGCCGCGAGCTCATCGACGCCCTGCTGGGTTGCTCCGGCATCGAGGCCTGGGAGGTCGATGCCGACTCCCGGCTCGATGCAGCGGGAGACACGCGCAACGAGCTTCCGGAGCCAGACACCGAACCCTTCGACCCCGAGGAACTGGCGGGGGAGTACTTCCAGGGGGAGGGCAACTAGCCAACCCGCGGGTGCCAGGGAGCGGGCGGGGCGCTGTGAGCAATCACTCCGCCCCGGAAACCGGCAACAGGGCTAGAATTGTTCGGTGTCCACGAGCCCCATATACCTAGACCACGCAGCAACGACACCCATGTCGGGCCCCGCGCTTACGGCCATGACCCATGAGCTGGCGCAGACAGGCAACCCCTCATCGTTGCACGGCGCCGGCCGCCGCGCCCACCGCGTCACGGAGGAAGCCCGCGAACAGCTGGCCGCCGCCGCCGGGGCACACCCCTCCGAGGTCATCTTCACCTCCGGCGGCACCGAATCGGACAACCTCGCCCTCAAGGGCCTGTACTGGAACCGCAACGCCGCCGACGCCTCACGCACCCGCATCATCTGTTCGGTCATCGAGCACCACGCTGTCCTCGACACCGTGGAGTGGCTCCAGGCCCACGAGGGGGCGAATGTCACCTGGCTGCCGGTGGACGCCGACGGGGTCATCGACCTCGCGGCCCTCGAATGCGAAATCGCGAAGAACCCCCACGACATTGCACTGGTCACCGTCATGTGGGCCAACAACGAGGTCGGCAGCGTCCAGCCCCTGGCCAAGGTCGTCGCGCTCGCCGACCCCCACGGCATCCCGGTGCACTCCGACGCCGTCCAGGCCTTCACCTCGGTGCCGACCCGCTTCGCCGACTCCGGGCTGGCCACCATGGCCGTCTCCGGGCACAAGATCGGCGGGCCGGTGGGAATCGGCGCCCTCTTCGTGCGCCGCGATGTTGTGCTCACCCCCGTGCAGCACGGCGGCGGGCACGAACGCGCGCTGCGCTCGGGCACGCTGAACGCCGCCGCCGCCGCCGGGTTCGCCGCGGCGGCCACCGAGGCAGCTGCCAACCTGGAGGCCGAATCCGAGCGCCTGGCCACGCTGCGCGACGCACTGGTCGAGGGGGTCGACAGGCTGGTTCCCGAGGCCGTGTTCAACGGCACCGCGGACCCCGGACACGCAGGGACCCGGCTGCCGGGCAACGCGCACTTCACCTTCCCGGGCTGCGAGGGCGATTCGCTGCTCTTCGTGCTGGACATGCTCGGGATCCATTCCTCCACCGGCTCGGCCTGCACCGCCGGGGTCCCGCGCCCTTCCCACGTACTGTTGGCCATGGGGCGGGATGAGGCGACGGCACGTGGCGCACAACGCTTCACGCTCGGGCATACAACCGGCTCCGCCGACGTTGAGAAGTTGGTGGCCGCCTTGCCCGAGGCCTATGCACGGGCAAAAAAGGCGGGCATGGCCGCACAAGTCAGCAGCATCCAAACGGCAGGGACAGGGTTTACACGATGAAGGTTTTGGCAGCAATGAGCGGCGGGGTCGACTCGGCCGTTGCGGCGGCACGCGCAGTCGAGGCCGGCCACGAGGTCGTCGGCGTCCACCTGGCCTTGAGCCGCATGCCCGGAACCTTGCGCACCGGCAGCCGCGGCTGCTGCACCGTCGAGGACTCCAACGACGCCTGGCGGGCGTGTGACAAGCTCGGCATTCCGTACTACGTCTGGGACTTTTCCGAGCGCTTCAAGGAAGACGTGGTCGACGACTTCATCGCCGAATACGAGGCCGGCCGCACGCCCAACCCCTGCATGCGCTGCAACGAGCGCATCAAGTTCGCCGCCCTGCTGGAGAAGGCCATCGCGCTGGGCTTCGATGCGGTCTGCACCGGGCACTACGCCAAGGTGATCCGCGATTCCGAGGGCAACCCGGAGCTGCACCGTGCCGCCGACTGGGCCAAGGACCAGTCCTACGTGCTGGGCGTGCTGACCCACGAGCAGCTGGAGCACTGCATCTTCCCGCTGGCCGAGACCCCCTCCAAGGCCGAGGTCCGGGCCGAGGCCGAGGCCCGCGGGCTCTCGGTGGCCAACAAGCCCGACAGCCATGACATCTGCTTCATTCCCGACGGCGACACCCGCGGTTGGCTGGCCGAGCGCATCGACATGACCAAGGGCGAGATCGTTGACCAGGAGGGCAAGGCCCTCGGCGAGCACGAGGGCGCACACGCCTTCACCGTCGGTCAGCGCAGGGGCCTGAAGCTCGGCACCCCGGCGTCCGACGGCAAGCCGCGCTTCGTGCTGGAAATCCGCCCGAAGGAAAACAAGGTCATCGTGGGCCCCGAGGCCCTGCTGGCAGTGGACGAGCTGCGCGGCATCCGGATCTCCTGGGCAGGGCTGCCCATCGCCGATGCGACAGCCGGCACCGAATTCGACTGCATGGTCCAGGTGCGCGCCCACGGGGACCCGGTCGATGCCCGTGCCCGCGTCGAGGCGCAGGAGGACGGCAGCAACGTCCTGGTGTCCACGCTCATCGAACCGATGCGCGGGGTGGCACCCGGCCAGACCATGGTGATCTACCAGGGCACCCGCGTGTTGGGCCAGGCGACCATCGATTCGGCCCGCTCGACCGCCTGGGACCCGTCCCTGGTGTCCTGACGGACCCCAAGCAGTTTTCAACTGATCAATGCTCGGTGCGGAAATCTCCGCACCGAGCATTGATGTTTGACGCAAAAGGCCGTACGGGCGTACGTCAGCTACCGCTGTGCCGAGCCCGTTGCGATTCCACTGGACCGTCAGTGATTTTAGGCCGAAATAACGCGCCACTTCTCGCAGCCGACAGTCCCAAGGTGGCACATGGGCCGGCGTTCCATGGGAGCCCCTGCCGGGATCGAGAGACAACGACCGTCACACGCCGGTAGGACTTCGCGCAGTGTCTCAGTGACATATTCCCAGGACCTCAGTCTTCAAGACCGTGACGTTAGCCGTTGCACTCAGTCATTGTCGTAGCGATGCGAAATCAAGATCCGATGGAGCCTGATCGCGCGTGCCATGGTGAGTAGGAAGCCGGAACCCGACTCTGGGCTCGAATTCGGCGGAATCCAGTGTGGACAGCCGGCAGATTGGGATTCGGCGGCGCTTCGGAGATTCTCCAGGCCGAGTCCCTATTCTTTTTGGGCGCTTCGCAAGCGAGCTGCCCGACCACCGCATCGACAGTGGGTTGACGGTCCATCATGCCCAACCAAAGAATCCAACCCGAAATCTCCAAGGCTGTTGTTGAACCGGGGTACCGGTCCGATACTGGCTGCAGAGGTGGTCCGGAAGAGTGCAACGGGAGTAATGAGGAGCTGGCGACATGGGAGAGCTGCACGTCAACATGAACATCACGCTCGACGGCGTGATCCAGGCCAACGGAGGCCCGAACGAACAAGACGGGGACTTCGAGTACGCCGGGTGGGAGGAACCATATGGTGACCAGGAGTCCTACGAACAGCTGGTCACTGACGTCCAAGGATCCGACGCACTGCTGCTTGGGCACACCACGTACGACATCTTCCGCAGCTACTGGCCGAGCGCGTCCGACGAGCTCGCACGCGTTTTCAACAAGGTGCCCAAGTACGTCGCGTCCCGCGGAGCACCCGCGCTGACGTGGGATGCCAGCACGCAGATCACCGACGCCGCCACGGAGGTTCGTGACCTGCACCGGCAGCATGAGCAGATCCACATCTGGGGGAGCGCGAACCTGCTGCAGACCCTGTTTAGAGAAGGTCTGGTCGACCGGGTGAATCTGTGGGTGTGTCCGGTCGTGATCGGGGAAGGAAAGAAACTCTTTCCCGACGGAACGGCTCCAACGCGCTTCGAGTTGGTGGAGCCGCCGAAAGTGTTTAGTGCTGGTGCGATGCTGGTTCGCTACCGGCGACTTGACGGACTTCCACAGACGGGGAACAGTGCCGAAACCGTCCGCTCCGAGGCTGACGGCTGAGTTCCAGTGGCCGGAATCCGTGGTCGGACCAGAGGCCGCCCGAACGGCTGCGAACGTGATCGGGGACATCCGCTGCCGTCGGACTTGGGCATTCGGCGTAGGAAGCGACTTCAGTTCATGGCACCACTATCTGCGGGACGTTGTTTCATCCCCGTGTCGCATCCCACACGCAAACGTCCCGCCTTCCGGCCGCAGGATGCGTTCGGAAGGCGGGACGTGGGAATGCAATAGGTGGCGGTTAGGCCTTTGCCTCGTCGACGATTCCGTAGAGGCGTGTGGTGATGTCCGGGTACTCCAGGCGCGTCTTGCCCGCCTCGAGCCGGGGCAGCTGAGCCGGGCCGTGCTCGGCGCAGTGCACGAAGTCGAATTCCGGCCACCACTTCTTGGGCCGCTCGGCCTCGGTGAACCCGCAAACGGCGCAGGTCAGGTGCACCCACACGGGTCGCTTGCCGGTGCGGTTGGCGCGTGACTGGATCAGCCAGGCCGGGGGATTGGCGTTCATTTCGGCGAACGCGGCCTCGCTCAGGCGCGGCGGGATGCCGTGCCGCTTGGCCATTTCCATGGGGATATCCAACGCAATCGCAGCGTCTCTTCGTGTCATCATCGTGCTTAACCCTAGGCCACTTCGCCGGGGCGCGAGGACGGACGGGCATGGTGAGCAGGGGGCGGGGACGCCACGGGGCCGAATCAAACGGACACTTGGTTGCATTTCCATTTCAATTCGGTCCAATGCCACAGGTGATGGCGCTTAGTGACGGCGATCACCTAGGATGTATGAAGCATGTGTTTTTTATCACCACACGTGCTCGCTGACAGAAAAGGAATGCTCATGTCCCGAAAAAAGAACGGGATGCGCCTCGCCGCAGCCGTTATCGGCATCTCCGCCCTGGCGCTGACCGGTTGCACCGGCCCGGCCTCAACCCCCAACGCCGGAACCGGGGGCACAACTCCCGCCGGCGGCCCAATCACCGTGGGAACCACGGACAAGGTCACCTCGCTCGACCCGGCCGGCTCCTATGACAACGCCTCGCTCATGGTCATGACCCAGGTCTTCCCGTTCCTTCTTAACTCCGGACCGGGCTCGGCGGTCCCGGAAAACGACATTGCCGAATCGGCCGAGTTCACCACGCCAACCGAGTACACCGTCAAGCTCAAGCCCGACTTGAAGTGGGCCAACGGCACGGTCCTGGACTCCAAGGACGTCAAATTCTCCTTCGACCGCCAGGTGAAGATCGCCGACCCGAACGGACCGTCGGCCCTGCTGGGAAACCTGGACAGCGTCACGGCCCCGGATGCCACCACCATCGTGTTCAAGCTCAAGAGCGGCAACGACCAGACCTTCCCGCAGGTACTCACCAGCTCCGTCGGGCCGATCGTTGACGACGAGGTATTTCCCGCCGACAAGCTTCTCCCCGACGATGACATCGTTGCCGCCAAGGCCTTCCATGGACCGTACACGATCGAAAGCTACGCCAAGAACTCGCTGGTTTCTTTCAAGCCGTACGCAGATTACAAGGGAATGCTCGGCACTCCGGCGAACAGCGCGGCCACCATCAAGTACTACGCGGATTCAAACAACCTAAAGCTCGACGTGCAGCAAGGAAACGTCGACGTCGCCTTCCGTGCGCTTTCATCCACGGATGTCGAAGACCTGAGCAAGGACCCCAAGGTCAAGGTCCACACGGGACCGGGCGGCGAGTTGCGCTACATCGTCTTCAACTTCAACAGCATGCCGTTCGGGGCCAAGACCAATGACGCCGATGCGGCCAAGGCGCTGGCCGTCCGCCAGGCGGCAGCAAACCTCGTGGACCGCGAGGCGATTGCCACCAGTGTCTACAAGGGCACCTACCTGCCGGCGTACTCCTTCGTTCCGCAAGGCTTTACAGGAGCCATCGAACCCCTCAAGGAGATGTACGGGCAGGACGGAAAGCCGTCGCTGGACAAGGCCAAGGCAGTCCTCGAGGCAGCCGGAGTGAGCACCCCGATCGACCTAAAGCTGCAATACAACGGGGACCACTACGGCCCGAGCTCGGGCGATGAATACGCGTTGGTCAAGAAGCAGTTGGAAACCGGAGGCCTGTTCAAGGTCGACTTGAAGTCCACCGAGTGGGTTGCGTACCAGAAGGCGCGCATCGCCGACTACCCGGCCTACCAGCTGGGATGGTACCCGGACTTCTCGGATGCCGACACCTACCTTTCCCCGTTCTTCGTCAAGAAGAACTTCTTGAGCAACGGCTACGACAACGAGGAAGTTGCCTCACTGATCGCCCAGCAGCGCGTGGAAACCGACGAGGCGAAGCGCACGGCCACGATCGAGGATATCCAGAGGAAGGTCGCCGTCGACCTCTCCACCATCCCACTGCTGCAGGGTGCCCAGGTTGCCGTTGCGGGAGCCGACGTCAAGGGCGTCGAGACGACCCTAGACGCTTCCTTCAAGTTCCGTCTGGGTGTCATTTCCAAGTAGGCATCCAACCTCGGCGGGCTCCGCCGACGCCCCGGCCCCGGTTCCCCTCCAGCGGAGGGTAACCGGGGCGGGCCATGTCGGGGCCCGCCGCCCACCGCCCCAACCTAGCTAGGACGCACCATCAATGGCCATCATGACCGACCTCGCCGAAGCCGCGTCGCCACCACCGACGCCGGCCGCAACGGCAACCAAGACGGGAGGCAGCTTTGTACGTTACCTCGTCACCCGCTTCCTGTTGATTTTCCCCACCATCTTCATCCTGGTGACGCTCGTGTTCTTCCTCATGCGCGTCACCGGCGACCCGATCACCGCAGCCCTTGGTGGCCGGCTTACCCCAGATGAGCTGGCCCAACGCATCGCCACCGCAGGTTACGACAGGCCCGTCATCGTCCAGTACCTCGAATATCTCGGACAGGTCTTCACCGGCAATTTCGGCCGGACCCTCACGGACAACCGTGCGGTTTCCGAGGTGCTGGCCACGTACGGATCGGCCACCGCCGAGTTGGCGTTCAACTCCCTGGTCATCGCACTGCTGATCGGCATCCCCTTCGGCCTGCTTGCCGCAAAGCTCCGCGACCGCTGGCCCGATGCCATCCTGCGCGTCTTCGCCATCCTCTGCTACGCCACCCCGGTGTTTTTCGCCGGGCTGCTGCTCAAGCTCGTTTTCGGCGTGTGGCTCGGCTGGCTGCCCATTGCCGGGCGGGCCGGCATCAATGCCGAACTCGCCCTGACCTCGCTGCAGAACCCCAGCGGCATCTTCCTGCTTGACGCGCTGCGCTCGGGGAACCTGGCCGCGGCGGGAGATGTCGTCGAGCACGCGATCCTGCCGGCCATCGCCCTTGGCCTGCTCACCGCCGGGGTCTTCCTGCGCCTGGTGCGCACCAACGTCATCGGCACCCTGGGCCGCGACTACGTGGAGGCAGGCCGCTCCCGCGGCGTCTCCGAATACCGGCTCCTGACCAAGCACGCCTACCGCCCGGCGTTGATTCCGATCATCACCGTGATGGGCCTGCAGATCGCCTTGCTTCTGGGCGGCGCGGTGCTCACCGAGACCACCTTCGAATGGAAGGGGCTGGGCTTCATGTTGGCCGAATACCTCACGGCCCGCGATTTCGTGGCCGTGCAGGGCATCGTGGTGCTGCTGGCGGTCATCGTTGCGGTCACCAACTTCATCGTGGACATCATTGCCGCGCTCATCGATCCCCGAGTGAGGTTCTAGCCATGGGCACAACAACCCCTACGGCCATCGGGGCCAAAAAGCCGCTGTGGACGCGGCTGCCGATCGTTTCCCACTACCGGATGAGCGCGGGGCTCCAGCGGGGGATGCTGGTGGCGGGACTGGTGCTGACCGTCGCCTTCCTGCTCACCGCCCTTCTCGCCCCGGTCCTGGCACCCTTCGGGTTCGCGCAACTTTCCGACGCGCAGGGCAATTTCCCCACCCAGGACCCCCCGGGAGAAAAATTCCTGTGGGGCACCACCGTAGGCGGATTCGACGTGTATTCGCGCACACTCTGGGGCGCCCAGACTGCCTTGGGCGTCATCGTCGTGGCTGTGGTCTTCTCGATCTTCATCGGCGTCGCATTGGGCCTTGTCTCCGGTTACATCGGCGGTTGGTTGGACCGCGTGCTGGTGGTGCTGGCCGACGCCATCTACGCCTTCCCCTCGCTGCTGCTGGCCATTGTGATGTCGATCGTGATCTCCCAAGGGCAATCGAGCCTGTGGGGCGGCATCATGGCGGCTGCCATCTCCATCACCGTGGTATTCATCCCGCAGTACTTCCGCGTCATCCGCGCCGAAACCGTGCGGCTGAAGGCCGAGCCCTTCGTCGAGTCGGCCAAGGTCGTCGGCGCCTCCAACGTGCGGATCATGTCCCGCCACATCTTCCGCAACGCGACCCGCACGCTGCCGCTGATCTTCACACTCAACGCCTCCGAGGCCTTGCTGACGATGGCCGGTCTGGGCTTCCTGGGCTTCGGCATCGAACCCACCGCGGCCGCAGAATGGGGCTTTGACCTGAACCGGGCGCTCGCGGACGCCACCAGCGGCATCTGGTGGACCGGCGTCTTCCCGGGCGCGGCCATCGTGCTTACGGTGCTCGGGCTGACCTTGGTCGGCGAATCCATGAACGACCTGGCCGATCCGCGCCTGCGGATACGCCGAAAAGCAAAGCGTCGCGGCGGAAAGGCCACAGCATGAACGCACACCGCAGGGACGTGATCGGCCGCGCCGAGGGCACCGTCCTGGAAATCAAGGACCTCGAGGTCACCTTCACCACCGACGCCGGGGAGGTCCCGGCGGTGCGCGGGGTCGGCTTCGAGGTCGCCGCCGGGGAGGTCGTCGCGGTCGTCGGCGAATCCGGCTCCGGCAAGTCGGTGACCGCCCGCACCATCCTGGGGCTGCTCGCAGAGACCGCCGTGGCCCGCGGGGCGGTGGTGCTCAAGGGCAGCAACATGCTCACCCTGGGCGCCCGCGAACTGCGCGCCGTGCGCGGGGACGAGGTCGCCATGGTGTTCCAGGAACCCTCCACCGCCCTGAACCCGGTGTACACCGTGGGCTGGCAAATCGCCGAGGGCATCCGCGCCCACGGCAAGGTCGGGAGGAAGGAAGCCAAGGCCCGCACCATCGAGGTGCTGCGCAAGGTCGGCATCCCGGAACCCGAGAAGCGGGTGAATTACTACCCGCACCAGTTCTCCGGTGGGCAGAAGCAGCGCGTCATCATCGCCGCGGCCCTGGCCCTGAACCCGGCGCTGATCGTGGCCGACGAGCCGACGACGGCGCTGGATGTCACGGTGCAGGCCGAGATCCTGGAGCTGCTGCGCGAGGTGCGCGACGACTTCAACACCGGGATCGTGCTGATCACCCACAACATGGGCGTGGTCGCCGACCTGGCAGACCGGGTGGTGGTGATGTACCAGGGGAAGATCGTGGAGAGCGCGCCGAGCGCCGAGCTCTTTGCCGCTCCGCGCGAGGACTACACCAAGGCGCTGCTGGCGGCGGTGCCGCACCTGGGCCGGCACTCGGCCTCCGCCGGGATGACCGAACGCTCCGGCCAGGACAAGGAGGTGCTGGTCCAGGCGAGAAACCTGTCCATCGTCTACCCGGGTCGCATGGGAACACCCTCGTTCACCGCGGTGGACGATGTCTCCCTGCAGATCTGCGCCGGTGAGGTCTACGGACTGGTGGGTGAATCGGGGTCCGGGAAGACCACCATCGGCCGGGCCATCGCCGGGCTGAACAAGGTCAGCTCCGGTTCGCTGAAGGTCCTGGGCTACGAGATGCTCGATTTCAAGGAACGCACCTTCAAGAAGCTGCGCCAGGACATCGGGTTCGTGTTCCAGGACCCGGCTGCCAGCTTCAACCCGCAGTTGAGCATCGGCGAATGCGTCGCCGAGCCGCTCTTCGTGCACAAGGCGCTGGATGCCCGGGCCGCCCGCAAGCGGGTCGACGAGCTGCTCGAGGCGGTGCAGCTGCCCAAGGAGTTTGCCGCCCGCTTCCCGCACGAGCTCTCCGGCGGACAACGCCAACGCGCCTCGCTGGCCAGGGCGCTGGCCCTTGACCCGAAGCTGCTGATCGCCGACGAACCGACCAGCGCGCTGGATGTCTCGGTGCAGGCCAAGGTGCTGGAGCTGTTCAAGGAGCTGCAGGCCGAGCTGGGCTTCGCGGCCCTGTTCATCTCCCACGACCTGGCAGTGGTCGACATGCTTTCGACCTGGGTGGGGGTGCTGTACCGCGGCAAGCTCGTCGAGGAGGGCATCGGCAACCAGGTCATGGGCGACCCGCACCACCCGTACACCCGCAGGCTCATCGCCTCGCTGCCGGTCCCGGATCCGGTGGAGCAGGCGATCCGCCGCGAGGCCTTCCTGAGGGCCGGGTGACGATGGCCCCGCCGCCGGCGGGGCCTCTGGGGGGTGATCCACCGCGGTGGGCCGCCCCCCGTTGCCTTCGCCCGATGCTGCGGCGGGGGACTGGCCGGGGTGGAACATATCAGCCCAAAGCTGATTGGCGGGCGGCCCGCGCGTCACGGTTGGGCGCAATGTAGCGGGCAACCCTAGACTTGAAAGCATGAGCCAACAGAAGAACCCGCAGGCCGCGGACAACGCAGAGACCGGCGCCTACGACCCCGCTGCCAGCTCCCTGGCCGACACGGTCCAGGACGAGGTCATGGCCGAATTGCTGTCCATCCGCAGCAGCATCGACAACTTCGACGCCACCCTGGTCTACCTCTTGGCAGAACGCTTCAAGGCCACCCAGCGGGTGGGCCACCTCAAGGCCGTACACGCGCTGCCGCCGAGCGACCCGGGACGGGAAAAGGCGCAGATCGAGCGCCTGCGCCGGCTGGCCCAGGAGGCACACCTTGACCCGGAGTTCGCCGAGAAATTCATGAACTTCATCATTTCCGAGGTCATCAGGCACCACAACAACATTTCCGCAACGCACGCCGAGTCCGGAAACTAGTTGATGCCCCCGATGGACCAAGATATTCTCCGGGAACCTGCCGAGCGCCAGGTCCGGGCCAGCGCGCACGGCCCCATGCCAGGCACCGACCCGATGGAATCGCTGCTGGTGATCCGCGGCGAGATCGGTGCACCGAACCTGCCGCACCTGCACCAGCTTCCCGCCCGTGGCATCGGTTCGGACCCGATCGGCCGCGGCGCGCAGCTGCTCGAGGACCTGGCCGTCGACCTGCAGCCGCACGGCTGGCGGCTGGCCGCCGCGCCCGGCATCGATGCCAGGCGCGCCGCCTCGGCGCTGCGCACCGACATGAACGTGCTGGCGGATGCCATCGGAGCCGAGGAAAAACCCGGCACCGAGCTGAAGATCCAGTTCCCGGGCCCGGCCACGATGGCCGCCAACCTGCACCTGCACCACGGTGAACGCGCCGTGTCCGACCACGGGGCGCGCCGCGACCTGGCCCAGTCCCTGGCCCTGGGCGCGGTGCGGCACCTGCAGACCCTGGCCCGGACCACCGGAGCCCAACAAATCACCGTCTACATCGACGAGCCGGACGCCGGCTCGGTGCTCAACGGGACGCTGCCCACCTCCAGCGGCTACCGCACGCTGCGTTCGGTCCCCGCCGCAGAGCTTCGCGGCTGGTGGAGCGAACTTGTCGACGGGCTGCACGGGGCGGGTGCCGCCGAGGTCGTCATCGGCGCCGACGCCGAGCCCGGGACCTGGACGACGCTTGCCGCCACGGCACTGGAGGCCGGCGCCGACGGGCTGGGCGCCAACGCCGCCTCGCTCACCGTGCCGGGCTGGGAACTGGTGGCAGCCGCAGTGGAATCGGGCAGCCGCTTCTGGCTGGGCTGCGTGGACCCGGAATCGAAGCCGCCCGGCGTCGTCGAGGCGGTCAACGCGATCCGTCGGCCCTGGCGCCAGCTCGGCCTGCCCGATGCGGCCCTGGGCGCACTGGTGCTGAGCCCCACCGCGGGGCTTGGGGAGCTGTCCCCGGCGAAGGCCACCGCAGTGCTCGGGCGCCTGGCCGCCTATGCGGAGGCGCTGAACCAGGTCCGCGTCGACGGCTAGGTGCCTGTTGCTGCCGCACCCGGCGCCCCGTATCCGGGGATCGGATGGCTGCTCCCGGGGTGCAACGCCTCGGTGGCGAGCGCCAGGTCCAGGCGTTCGCGGCGGATCCGCAGGTCCACCTGCAACATGGTGAGCATCAGCTGGGTCAGCACCATGCCCAGCGCGCCGATGAGGGTATTGAGCACGATGCCGAGGAACACCAGGGCATCGGGGTCAGCCGCGGCGCCGAAGAGCTGGCCGCCGAGCACCGCGGCCAGCTGCGAGAGAATCCCTCCGATGATGCCGAGCACCACCGCCATCACCAGCAGGAGCCCCAGGACCCGCCACCAGGATCCCAGGGTCAGCGACCACGAAGAGCGCACCGCCCGCTTGATCCCCGGCGGCCGGGTGACCAGCAGCGTGGGGACCAGACAGATCCGGATGGCGATCCACAGGTACAGCGGCGCCAGCACCAGGAACATGCCAAACACCGCGAGCGCCGCCACCGCGATGCCAACCGCGCTGGCAAGCAGCAGCGCAACCGCCACCAGGACGGCGACGAGAACCATGCCCGCGACACCGAGCAGCACATTCCACAGGGCGATGCGCAGCATCCCGCCGCGCGCCAGTGCCAGTCCCTGGCCCCAGCCGGTCGGCAGCCCGAGCACCGCTCGCATTCCCGCGACCGTGGCGGGTCCCACGACCAGCACATTGGCCAGCAGCTGCACGATCAGCACGGCCGCGGCGGCGCCCGCATAGGCCGGCCAGGGGTGGGGGAATGCCTCCGCCCACAGGACAGGTCCAAGCGTGGCGGCGTCCGGGGCGGACGCGAAGTCCTCCAGGGCGCGTTCCAGGGCAACGATCGAGATATCCAACCACTGCACCAGCAACAGCAAAACCAGGGCCGGCACCAATTGGGCGAGCACCGCGTTGGCGACGGTGGCCAGCGGGGCGCGACGCACCACCGCGAAGATGGCATCGAGCAGGTCGGCGAAGCCCAGGGGCCGCAATTCCACCACGCCGGGCTTGGGCGCCGGCCACCAGCTAGATGGACCGGGTTGCGGGGCCGGGCTCTGGGGTCCGCCGCCGCCCGGCGGCTGGTTCCACCCGGGCGGGGGCTGGCCCCAGCCTCCCGGAGTGCCTGAGGGGTCCTCGGGACCCGGCGCCGGTGAATCTCCGTGTGTACTCATCGCATCCCGCTCTCCCTCGCGTCCCCGCCAGTGGCACAGGGATCCGGAACCAGGCGCCGGACCCTTGGGTTGGCTCCAGTCTAGCGCCGAGGCAAACGAGGTGAATGGTGAGGTGGATTGCCGTTTCCGCGGCGATTTGCCCGGCTTGCTCATGTACTCTTGAGGTATCCGGGCGCGTGGTCATCTCAGCGCCCAGCGCAGGGCTACGGAAGGGCAGATTATGAAGGCACGCATCCTGGTTGTCGACGACGACGAGGCGCTGGCCGAAATGATCGGCATCGTGTTGCAGAACGACGGCTTCGAGGCCGTGTTCTGCTACGACGGTGCCAAGGCATTGGGTGTTTTCCGCGAGGTCAAGCCCGATCTGGTGCTTCTTGACCTGATGCTTCCGGGGCTTGACGGCATCGAGGTCTGCAAGCTCATCCGCGCCGAGGACGACGTCCCCATCGTCATGCTGACCGCCAAGTCGGACACCGCCGACGTGGTCCGCGGCCTGGAATCCGGCGCCGACGACTACGTCCCCAAGCCATTCAAGCCCGCCGAACTCGTCGCCCGCGTGCGTGCCCGGCTGCGCCCCGGCGAACAGCATGCCCCCGAGACCCTGAAGATCGGGGACCTGAGCATCGACGTCGCCGGCCACCGGGTCACCCGCGCCGGGGAGCCCATCGGGCTGACCCCGCTGGAATTCGACCTGCTGGTCGCCCTGGCCCGCAAGCCGTGGCAGGTGTTCACCCGCGAGCAGCTGCTTGAGCAGGTGTGGGGCTACCGCCATGCCGCGGACACCCGCCTGGTCAACGTGCATGTGCAGCGCCTGCGCTCGAAGGTTGAGCTGGACCCCGAAAACCCGGGCGTCGTGCTGACCGTCCGCGGCGTGGGATACAAGGCGGGGCAGGCCTGAGCCAGGAGATGACGGGAAGCATGGACACCGTCGAGCCGGCCCGGGCCGAACCCGCAACCCCGGCGCACCATCCCCGGACGTCCCCCTGGCACCGCCGTACGCTGGCGGCCCTGGTGCGCACGCGCAACACCTTGCGTTCGCGCTGGACCCGCTCGCTGCTTTTCCGCACGGTCACCTCCGCGGTGCTCCTCACCGCCCTGGCCTTGCTGGGTGCCGGTGCGTTCCTGTCCAACCAGATCGCCACCGGCCTGTTCCAGGAACGCTTCAACCAGGTCGAATCCGAGTCACTGCGCGGGCTGAACCAGGTGCGCGCCATCTTCGACTCGGCCGCCACCACCGACCGCTCCAGCACGCATTCGCTGGTGACCAGCACCCTGAAGATCCTCGAGGGCGACACCGCCCTGGTGCCGCGCGACTTCGTGCTGGTCCCGCTGCCGGGCGCCGACAACCTGTACGTCGGCCCCACCGCCAGCGGCAACCTGACCTCGCGCATCGTCCCGGAGGCGCTGGCCGCCCAGATCCAGGAGTCCAACGCCACCTACTGGCAGTCCATCGAGGTCAACACCGGGGCCAGCGCCGGGCCGGGCCTGATCTTCGGCACCAAGGTGACCTTGCCGCCGGGGCGCGAATACGGCCTCTACCTGGTCTACGACCTGACCAGCGTGCAAAAGACCCTCGACTTCATCAACCGGGCCATGGGCCTGGTCGGCGGGCTGCTGCTGCTGGTCGTCGGCGGCATCACCTGGTACGTGACCCGTGCCGTGGTCCGTCCCGTGGCGGCCGCCGCGCAGGTCTCGGAGAAGCTTGCCGCAGGTCAGCTTGAGGAACGCATGGTCGTCTCCGGGGAGGACGAGATCGCCCGGCTGGGCAACTCGTTCAACCACATGGCGGCGTCCCTGCAGGACCAGATCAACCAGCTTGCCATGCTCTCGCAGATGCAACAGCGCTTCGTCTCGGACGTCTCCCACGAGCTCCGCACGCCGCTGACCACCGTGCGGATGGCCGCAGAAGTGCTGCACGACGCGCGCGAGGACTTCGACCCGATCAACAAGCGAAGCGCCGAGCTGCTGTACAACCAGGTCGAGCGCTTCCAGATCCTGCTCAACGACCTGCTGGAGGTCTCCCGCTTCGACGCCGGGGTGGCGGTGCTCGATGCCGAGCCCAACGACCTGGTCACGGTGGCCCGGCGCGTGATCGACGCGGCCACCCCGCACGCCGACGCCATGGGCTCGGTGCTGCGCCTGGGCACCCCGTCCGGGGGAGCCGTGGCGGAAATGGATGCGCGCCGCATCGAACGCGTGGTGCGCAACCTGGTCATGAACGCCGTGGAACACGGCGAGGGCAACCCGATCGACATCACCGTGGCGGGGAACCAGAACGCGGTGGCGATCACCGTGCGCGACCGCGGCATCGGCATGAGCCCGGATTCCGCCGGCCGGGTCTTTGACCGTTTCTGGCGGGCGGACCCCGCCCGCGCACGCACCACCGGCGGCTCGGGCCTCGGCCTGTCCATCGCGATGGAAGACACCCGGCTGCACGAGGGCAGGCTCGAGGCCTGGGGTGAGCGCGGCGTCGGATCCTGTTTCCGGCTGACGCTGCCGCGGATCCTGGGCAACCAGATCGTTGCCTCGCCGCTGCCGCTGGAACCGATCGTGCTGGCCGACGCGGTGCTGGATGGCGGCATGGTCGTCTCCTTCCCGCTGACCGGGGAGATCCCGGCCATCGGCTTCAAGCCCGCCCCGCCGCTGATCCCCGAGGAATCCCCGGGCCCCGACGCACCCGCGCCCGGCACCCCGGCGCACACCCCAGGAAGGCACCACCTCCATGACTAGGAAACGCCCCATGCCCGCAAGGATGCTGGCGGTGCTCCTGGGAATCGTGCTGGTGCTCACCGGCTGCTCGGAGATCCCGCGCAACTCACCTGTCCAGTCCATCGCCCTGGACGGGAGCAACGCCGCGGAGAACGGCGACGTGCAGTTCACCGCCCCCGGGCCGAAGCCCGACATGAGTGCGCGGGAAATCGTCGAGGGCTTCATCCAGGCCGGCGTCGCGGCGCAGGACGACTACAAGGTCGCCCGCGACTACCTGAACCCGAAGCAGTCGGGCATCTGGAAGGGCTCGGTGCGGACCCTGGTCTACGACGACAGCCCCTCGGTGATTCCCGGGGCCAAGGCCAACAGCTACACCATCCAGTTGGAGGTCGTCTCCGAGATCGACGCGGCCGGCATCATGACCGAAATGCCGCCGCACACCACCCGGGCCCTTGACGTGTCCCTGGAGAAGGTCGACGGGCAATGGCGCATCTCCCAGCTGCCCGACGGCATCATGTTGGATACGGCCAACTTCACCCACCTCTTTGCCGCGCAGACCCTGTACTTCTACGACGTCAGCTTCCACTATGCCGTCCCCGACGTGCGCTGGTTCCCGACCCGCACGGGCGTCGCCGCAGCCGTGGTCGAGGCGCTGCTGGCAGGCCCGGCCGACTACCTGGAAAATGCGGTGGTCTCCGCCTTCCCGGGCGGAAGCGGCCTGGTCCGTTCCTCGGTGCCGATCGAGTCGCAGCGGGCCACCGTCGATTTGAGCTCGGCAACGTTCCTGGACTCCACCGAATTGTCGCGGCAGCAAATGCAGCAGCAGCTTGAATTGACCCTCGGCGGGTTGGGCAGCGTGCGTTCGGTGGTGATGACCGACGAGCAGTCCGAGGTCAAGGCAGGCCCGAAGGACCCTGAATTCGTGGTTGCGGAAATCAACCCCGCGGTGCCCGACACCCAGATCGGGGTCGTTGACCACGCGCTGTACTACCTCAAGGGCAAGTCCCTGCGGCTGGTGGGCGGCATCGGCGACATCGCCGGCTACCACCCGCGACTGCCCGCAATGAGCCCGCTGGGCAACCGCTATGCGTTCCTGGACGGGTCCCTCTCCACCCTCGTCGTCGTCGACGAGGACGGCAGCAGCTCCGTGGTCGCCACCGGCAAGGACCTGGTCCGGCCCTCCATGGACGCCCACGGGTGGACCTGGACCGTCGACAATTCCTCGACCACCAGGGTTCTGGCGGTGCCGGCGGACACCGCACTGAACGGCAAGGTCCGGCCGATCACCGCCGACTGGCTCGCCGACGCCAAGGTCAGCTCGCTGCGTGTCTCGCGCGACGGCACCCGGGCCCTGATCGTCTCGTCCAAGGACGGCGAAACGAGCGTGGCGATCAGCGGGATCCTGCGTGATGCCGACGGCGCCCCGCGCGGCTTCGCCCCGCCGAAGCCCATCTACCCCGAGGTCCCGGCCACCCATGCGGTCTGGAACTCCGATGTCTCGGTGATCGTCTCCTCCACGAGCACCACCGAAAAGGTCGCGGCCGAAGAGATCAGCCTGACAGGCACCCGGGTGAAATACCTGCCGTTGTTGGGCATGGTCGGCCTGTCCGCCGGACCCGGGGAACGCCGCCCGGTCTACGCCGAGACGAAGGACGACATCCACTCGCGCGTGGGCAACTCCTGGCACATCATGGAAGACATGGTGCGGGACCTGTCCTACCCGGGCTGAGCCATGCCCGGGCCGCGGTTCTCCACAGCCCGCCAGTGGCGGGATGCGCCGACGTGGCACGCGGGCACATGCTGGAGGGCATGAGAAACCGGGTTCGGCCCGATCCGGATGCCATCTACAAAAGGGCGGTTCCCGCCGGGGACACTCCTGCCCGGCACTGGCTCCGGCGCCTCGATGCATGGTGGGTGAACGGGGCCGCGTACGCCGTGCGCTCGGCGGTGCGTGGCACCGCGGCCCTGCTGCTGCCGGTGGATTGCGTCTGCTGCCGGCGTCCGGATGCGCCAGTGTGCGTGCGCTGCGCCAGGGCCCTGCGCACTGCGTGCCTCCATCCCCGGCGGGTCGAGCACCGGGCCGAGGCCCTGCCGCTGAACCAGCGCAACGAGCCCCTGCCCGTGGTTGCCGCCGGCGCCTACGATCACGAGCTGGCCGCCGTCATCCTCGCCTACAAGAACCACCAGATGCCGGGCCTGGCACGGATCCTGGTGCCGCCGCTGGCCCGTGCCGTGAAGTCCGCCATGGACACCTTGGCCGCGCCCGGGGTGCCGGTGGTGCTGGTGCCGGTGCCCACCAGGTTGCAGGCGCGGAACCGGCGCGGATATTTCCCGGTTGGCCTGTTGCTGGGAGGGCTGCGGCGGGCACGGGTGCTTCCCGGACGGATCCAGGTGGCCCGGCTGGTGCGCTACCGGGCAACGCGGCAATTCACCTCGGCCCAGAAGGGCAAGGGGCGACGCGCCCGGGGTGCGGTGAGAAATTCCATGTGCACAACCGGTAGGCGATCGCTGGCCCGCCTCGCCGCCCAAGGCGTCCAGGTCCTTCTCGTCGACGACGTGCTGACCACCGGCTCGACGCTGGCCGAGGCGCAACGCGCGCTGGCCGAGGCAGGGCTTCCGGTGTGCGGTGCCGTGGTGCTGGCCGCGACACCGGCCCCGGACGAAAAACGTCCTGTTCGCTCAACGCGATGAAGTAATAATCCGTACATCCTTGATTATTGTGGCATCTGTCATAGGGTGAGGTATGGGCACCCTTCAAGGGGAAACGAACCCATCTTCAGCGACCGGAAGGAGTGAATTCCTCGGTCGCTGATGTGTCACCTGAGCAATGATGGAGGACACCATGGAGATGACGATCAACGGACGCAATGTCAGTGTTACGGATCGGTTCCGCGAGTACGTGGACGAGAAGATCGACAAGGTCGATCAGCTTGCAACGAAGATCCAGCGCTTGGACATCAAGGTCACCAAGGAGCAGCACGCACGCAACGCGGACACTGCTCTGACCGTCGAATTGACGGTCCTGGGCCGTGGCCCCGCGATCCGCGCCGAGGCCAAGGCCGCGGACAAGTTCGCCGCCTTCGACACCGCGTTCGCAAAGCTTCTCGAACGTTTGCGCAAGGCAAGGGATCGTCGCAAGATCCACCACGGACGCCAGACCCCGACGGCCGTCCACCAGGCCACCAGCCGCCTAGAACCGGCCGACAGCTCGCTTCCGCTGCACGAATCGACGCGCCTTGCCCAGCAGGACGAAGAAGCCCGACAGGCCGCCGACGCCAACCAGAACGGCGCGCCGCCCATCGAGATCCGCCGCAAGGTCTTCCCTGCGGAGACCATGAGCGTCGACGATGCCGTTGACCGCATGGAAATGATCGGGCACCCCTTCTATCTCTTCGTGGATGCGGCAACCGGGGCACACTCGGTCGTCTACGCCCGCAAGGGCAAGGGCAACCAGCAGTACTCCTACGGCACCATCACCCTGGACCCGGACGCCACCGATGAGGCGACGCTGGAGACACGCCGATACCGCGATCCGGAACCGGCCAACGCCTAGCACCGCGGGACCTACGATGGGTTCATGAGCAGGATTCTTTCCGCATCGCAGGCCCGTCGGATCGCCGTGGCAGCCCAAGGGCTGCATAAGGTCCGGCCCACCGCACCAATCAACCTTGGAGCGGTGGGCCGGACCTTTGCGCGTCTGGAACTGATCCAAATCGACTCGGTCAACGTCCTGGCCCGTGCCCAGTACCTGCCGATCTTTTCCCGGCTGGGTCCCTACGCCCCGGACCTGCTGGATCGGCTCGCTGTGCAACGCCCGCGGAAGGTCGTTGAATACTGGGCGCACGAGGCCTCGCTGGTGCGCAGCGAACATTTCCGCGACCTCGTGCCGTGGCAACAACGTTCATGGCCCGGAAGCATGAAGACCATCGACGACAACGGGCGCGCGCTGGCGCTCCGGATCCTGGATCTGCTCGCCAAGGGCACGGCGCTGACCTCCCGTGAGGTCTCCGCTGAACTTGGCCACGAGCACGTCAGGGACCAGGAGAATTGGGGTTGGAACTGGTCCGCGGTCAAGCGCGCCCTGGAGGCATTGTTTGCGGAGGGAATGATCAGCACCGAGGGCCGGAATGGTGCGTTTGAACGCCGCTACACCTCGCTGCACCGGGTGTTCCCCGAACCCCAAGGCCCCGCGACGGAACAAGAGCGCCGCCGGGGGATGGAACGGCTGCTGCTGGCCGCCGCCAGGGCACACGGGGTGGGCACCGTGCATTGCCTGGCCGACTATTTCCGGCTGCCGCTGCGCCAAAGCGCCGAGGTGCTTGAGGACTTGGTCGGGAACGGGGTCCTGGAAAAGGTGGGCGTGACCGGGCTGCAGGACACCTTCTATCTGTTGCCCGGCACCGTTGTTCCCCGGGCCGCCGCCGGAAGGGCACTGTTGGGCCCTTTTGACTCGATGGTGTTCAACCGCCGCCGCATCGAAAAGCTGTTCGGGTTCACCTACCGCCTGGAGATCTACACCCCCGAGGCCAAACGCGTCTACGGATACTACGTCCTTCCCTTCCTGCTCGGCGAACATCTGGTCGCCCGGGTCGATTTGAAGGCAGACCGGGCCAACAAGCAGCTTCTGGTCCGCGGGGCCTTCGCAGAGGCCGGCGCTCCGGGGAACACCGCGGCCGAACTGGCGTCCGAATTGCGCCTCATGGCGCGTTGGCTGGGGCTCGGCGAGGTGGTGGTTTCGGCACAGGGGAATCTGGCAGCAGCCTTGGAGTTTTCACTAAGCTCGCCTGAATCCAGCTAAAAGCCACAGGTGAAAGCAATCTCTCACGTAGACTGAACACGCCAGAATTCCTGTGCTTGAGATTTGGGAGCTGCCTCGTGGCATCACTGCTTGAACGTATCCTGCGTACCGGCGACAAGAAAACGCTGAAGACGTTGCGGGGATACGCAGACGCCATCAACGTGCTTGATAGCGAATTCCGTGCCCTCAGCGATGCGGAGCTGCGTGGTGAAACAGACAAGTTCAGGGCGCGCATCGCCGACGGCGAGTCCTTGGACCACTTGTTGCCCGAGGCATTTGCCGCGGTCCGCGAGGCCGCCGACCGCACCCTGGGCATGCGCCACTTCGACGTCCAGCTTATGGGCGGCGCCGCATTGCACATGGGCAACATTGCCGAAATGAAGACCGGCGAGGGCAAGACCCTGGTCGCCACCGCTCCGGCCTACCTCAACGCCCTGAGCGGCAAGGGTGTCCACGTGGTCACCGTCAACGACTTCCTGGCCGAGTACCAGTCGGACCTGATGGGACGCGTCTACCGCTTCCTTGGCCTGACCAGCGGCTGCATCCTGTCCAACCAGGACCCGGAGATGCGGCGCAAGCAGTACGAAGCGGACATCACCTACGGCACGAACAACGAGTTCGGGTTCGACTACCTGCGCGACAACATGGCCTGGAGCTCCGACGAGCTCGTCCAGCGCGCCCACAACTTCGCCATCGTCGATGAGGTCGACTCGATCCTCATCGACGAGGCCCGTACCCCGCTGATCATTTCCGGTCAGGCCACGGGAGACGTGAACCGCTGGTACACCGAATTCTCCAAGCTGGTCGCCCGCCTGACGCTCGACGTCGACTACGAGATCGACGAGAAGAAGCGCACCGTCGGCGTGCTGGAACCGGGCATCGAACAGGTCGAAGACTACCTGGGCATCCACAACCTCTACGAGGCTTCCAACACCCCGCTGATCGGGTTCCTGAACAACGCGATCAAGGCCAAGGAACTGTTCAAGAACGACAAGGACTACGTCGTGATCAACGGCGAGGTCATGATCGTCGACGAGCACACCGGGCGTTCGCTCGCCGGGCGCCGCTACTCCGAGGGCATGCACCAGGCCATCGAGGCGAAGGAAGGGGTGGAAATCAAGGCCGAGAACCAGACCATGGCGACGGTGACCTTGCAGAACTACTTCCGCCTCTACAAAAAGCTTTCGGGCATGACCGGTACCGCGCAGACCGAGGCGGCCGAATTCATGGGCACCTACAAGCTCGGCGTGGTGGAGATTCCCACCAACAGGCAGTTGTTGCGCAAGGACCAAGCGGACCTGATCTACAAGAACGAGATCGCAAAGTTCGATGCGGTGGTGCAGGACATTGCCGAGCGCCACGCCACCGGCCAGCCGGTGCTTGTGGGCACCACCAGCGTGGAGAAGAGCGAATACCTGGCGCGGCTGCTGGCCAAGCAGGGCATTCGCCACGAGGTACTCAACGCCAAGCAGCACGCCCGCGAAGCGGCGATCGTGGCCCAGGCAGGCAAGAAGGGCTCCGTCACGGTGGCCACCAACATGGCCGGACGCGGCACCGACATCATGCTCGGCGGCAACGCCGAGTTCCTGGCCGTCGCCGAGATGGAACGCCGCGGACTTGACCCGGAGACGAACTCCGAGGAATACGAGCGCGTCTGGGACGACGTCTTTGCCGCCGCCAAGAAGCAGGTGCACGCCGAGGCCCAGGAAGTCTCCGACGCCGGCGGACTCTATGTGCTGGGCACCGAACGCCACGAATCCCGCCGCATCGACAACCAGCTGCGTGGCCGTTCGGGACGCCAGGGCGACCCCGGCGAGTCGCGCTTCTACCTGTCGATGACCGATGAGCTGATGCGCCGCTTCAACGCCGGCGCCGCCCAGCGCATCATGAACAACCCCTCGATGCCGGACGACGTGGCCCTGGAATCCAAGATCGTTTCGAAGGCCATCGAGACGGCGCAGGCACAGGTAGAGGGCACCAACGCCGAGCAGCGCAAGAACGTGCTGAAGTACGACGACGTGATGAACCGCCAGCGCGAGGCCATCTATGGCGACCGCCGACGCATCCTCGAGGGCGGGGACCTGCATGAAAAGGTCGCGCACTTCCTCGAAGACGTGGTCAAGGCCATGGTCACCGAGGCCACCGGCGAGGGCCACGCCGAGGACTGGGACCTGAAGCGGCTGTGGGTGAACCTCAAGCAGCTCTACCCGATTTCCATCACCCTGGAGGAGGTCGCCGAGGAGGCCGGGCACCACGACGCCATCACTCCCGAGCTGCTCGAGCGTGAAATCCTCTCCGATGCACGCCTGCAGTATGCGGCACGCGAGGAAGCTGTCGGCCAGGAAAACATGCGCGAGCTTGAGCGTCGCGTGGTGCTGTCGGTCATCGGCCGCAAGTGGCAGGAACACCTCTACGAGATGGACTACCTCAAGGAGGGCATCGGCCTGCGCGCGATGGCCCAGCGCGACCCGTTGGTCGAGTACCAGCGCGAGGGCTTCCTGATGTTCCAGACCATGATGGAATCCATCCGCGAGGAAAGCATCGGCATGCTCTTCAACATCGAGGTGGAAACCCGGCAGGCCCCGGCGATTTCCCTGCCCGGTGTCACCGACGCCCGTTCCATGACCAGCGAACCGGTGCTGAACACCCCGGGGCTCGATGCCCCCGCCCGCCCTGCCACCCTGCGCTACACGGCGCCGGAGGAGAGCGGCGAGGCGGCCACCCACACCGAGCGCACGTCCGGTGCGGAATCCACGAAGCCGGCCGGCGGAAACAAGAAGAAAAAGGGCAAGCGCCGCTAACCGATTTCAAGGGCGGTAACCTGCCAGCGTCCGTGCCACCGTTCTATTCTGAGGGCGGTGGCACGGACTTTTTGCATGTCCCGCAGGATCACGGCGGCCTCGAAGACCAGTGGCAGGACCTGGGTGATGCGCATGCGCATCACCCGTGGATTGGAATAGCAGCAGGCTTCCGGGTCGGTCCGATGGACCGCGCCCAGACGCATGTGCTGTTCCAGTTTGCTCATGCACGTGGGGCTCAGGGCGTGATGCAGCTGGCGTGCCGGGCGGGCGCCGGCCAACACCTCCAGGACCGCGGGTGCGGCCGCGTGCACGATCGCCGCAACGGACTCCTCCACGCTCAACAGCGCATTCGTGGGTGGGAAAAGTTGTTCAAGGACAAGCCGGGCCGCGGGGTTGGGGGTCGTTTCCGGAAAATCGTTCTCGAATTCGCGCCCGAACTCCGCGTGGAAATCGGCTTCGAGCTCCGCCGGTGACAAGAAGCTGCGCGGCGGTGACTCGGTTCCGGGTTCGGGACGGAGACCACGCCGCCGGCGAGGTGCCGCGCCCGCGCGCAGTGCCTCGGGGAAGCGCCTGACCTTGTTCGGCGGCGCGGTGGCATCACCTGGCGTTGCAAAGACGTTCTCATGCAAGAGCAACGGCTCGGCGTTCGCGGTGGACGGCATGATCGCTGTGAGGGACATGGTGGGCTCCTGGTGGGCGGATGGTGCAAAAGGTCGGAGGGGTGGTTGGCGGGCCTGCGGGTCAGGACCGCAGCGGCGCGGTTCGCGGTGCCTCGAGCACCATGCCGACGTCCAGCCGGTTGGGGTCCGGGCCAATGAGTCGGCGGTTGGTTGCGTACCAGCGCGGCCAGGCGGCGGAGATTTCCTCGGCGGTGGCGTCGGCCGGCAGGTTCCGGGCGGCAATGGCCCAGAGGCTGTCGCCGGGGCGCACCACCACTTCGGCGGCCGTGCGTGTGTTGCCGCCCCCGACGAGTCGTTGCATCGGCAGCGGAACGCGGTGGGGGACCCATCCGGGGCTTAGCAATTCCGTCTCGACGCCGGCCGGGTCCACGGATCCGGGAGGCCGTGCCTCGGCCTCGTGGACCAGGCCGGCGTCAGGAGCAACCTCCCGGTCCGGTTGCGGCAGCGTGGGGGCGGCAACGGCGACGCCGGCGCTGGCGGGTCCGGCGCCGACGGAACCGGCTGCAAGCACAATGGATCCGCCCAGGCCCGCCAGTGCCAGCCGGGCAACGAATCCGGGAACGAGGCCGGCGAGGGTCACTGCCTGGCGTCGGTGGCCGCGGGCGGAGGCCAGGCGGGCGACCACGGCCAGCCCGAGGCACGCCAGCAGCCAGGCGAGGATCAGCCCTCCCAGCAGGCCCAGGGCCAGTCCCGTGAGTTGTTCCAGAGACCGTGCATCGAGCATGGTTTCGGTGAAGGAGCGCGTTTCCAGCGAGCGCCAGATGCCCATGCTTGCGCCAAGCATGCCCAGCGACAGGGCGACGACGCCGGTGACGGACAGGGCGTCGCGGACGTCTTGGGGGCGCATGTTGGTCTCCTTGGATACTGTTTGATGTCATTTGTTGTTGTTTGTAACAGCATGATGACACTTCATGATTGAGGAATCTAGGGGGTAGGCGGGAAACTTTTGAGCATCTAGGGTGTGCTCATGAGATGGGAATCGCTTTTTGCGGATCTTGAAGCGCAATTCGAGGCCGATGAAGCCCGCAACCAGAACAGTGAAATCCAGGAATTCGTGCGGATCGAACGTGCCCGAGAGACCCTGATGCAGCGACTGGCCCGGCACCTGGACACGCGCATCGATGTGCAGCTGCTCGGGGCGGAACGCATCGGCGGACGGCTGGCGGGCATCGGCAAGGACTGGCTGGTGCTCCACCACGGCGGCAGCGAGGAGCTTATCCCCATCCAGGCGTTGGCCTGGTGGACAGCACTCGAGGCTGGAAGCGGGTCCCCGCCGGGGGAGCGCCGGGTCGGATTCGCCCAGGCGCTGCGCGTGCTGGTGCGCGATCGCGCCAGGATCAGCATTGGCGGGGTCGACGGCCAGCTGTTGGCCAGCGGAACCCTGGATCAGGTGGGCCAGGACTTCCTCGAGGTGGCGCTGCATTCACGCGACGAATTCCGCCGGTCCACCGTGCTGCTGGGCCGGACCGTGATTCCCTTCGCTGCGCTGGCCCGGGTGCGCCGCGAGGAGTGAAGGTCCGCCGGGTAGTTATCCACCATTGTTGCGCGCCCCCTGTTCACCGGTCGCCGACGCGGCGTAGGGTGGCCCCCAAGGATCGGAAAGGGACCAGTGGTCCCGTGGTTGGAGCATTCCATCAATCGTGCGAGCCGGGCAACAGACGGATCACCACGTGCGGGGATGGGCGGCGGAGGGGGCATTTGGACATGGACAAGGCGCACGATCAGGTGGCCGTGGCGGCAAGCCGGCTGGGCAAACCGAGCTGGAAGGACCCCCGGTTGCTGCTGGGCATCCTCATCGTGCTGGCCTCCTGCGTCGGGGTGGTTGCCCTGACCAGTTCCATGGACCGCACCACGCCCATGTATTCGGCCAAGTCGGACATTTCCCTGGGTGAGGAAATCACCGCGGAGAAACTCAACGTCGTCAACGTGAAGCTTGACGCGCTGGAGGCGGGCTATGTGCCTGCGGACGCGGGCCTGCTGGCCGGGAAGAGGGCGAATTCCCTGATCCGCGCCGGTCAACTGCTTCCGCGCAGCGCGCTGGGCCTGGACGACGGCACCAACCGCCGCCCGGTGTCCATGGACCTGCCCGATGCCCTGCCCTCGGCCATCACCTCCGGGGCCCATGTCGATGTCTGGGTGTCCCTCAAGGACCGCTCAGCCAACGCCTACGCCCCGCCCACCCTGCTGCTTCCCGCAGCGGAAGTCACCGCTCGCACCGAACGCGCCACAGGATTCGGCGGCACGGCCGGAACCCTGGTCGAGATCCTGGTGGTGGACACCGGGCTGGCCGATCTGCTCGAGGCCATGGCCAACGACGCCCGCATCACCGTGGTCTTCAACCCCGGGGCCAGTGCATCATGAACATTTCCGTGGTGGTGCACGGGGACGACGGCACCGTGGTGGACCGGCTGGAGAGCCACCGCGGCGTGCTCACCGTGGCCCGCAGCTGCGCCGAGATCACCGAGGTGATTGCGCTTTGCGAAACCGGGCTGGCCGATGCCGTGATCCTGGCCGGGCCGCCGGAAGAGGTGGAAACCCAGGACATCGATGCGATGATCGAGCGCGGCGTGCCGGTGGTGGTGCTCTGCGACGACGCGGCACAGGGCAAGCGGCTGGGTGCCGCCGGCGCCTACGTGGCCGCGACCGACACCCCTGCGGCCGAGCTGGGCATCCTGGTCGGCCGGGCCCGCGCCGAGCTGGGACACCGCGAGCGCGGCCCGAATCAGGCCCAGGCGAGCGAACCGGCGAACCGGGCAACCCAGAAGCGCGCCCGCGTCGTGGTCTTCTGGGGCCCTGTCGGATCCCCGGGACGGTCCCTGCTGGCGCTGAACTATGCCGTGGAATGCGCACTGGGCGAGCAAGAGGTGGTGCTGCTGGATGCCGACACGTACGGAGCCAGCCAGGCGGTGCAGCTGGGCCTGCTCGACGAGGCCGCGGGTATCGCCCAGATCTGCCGCACCGTGGATTCGGGCAGGTTCGATGCCACGAAGCTGGAACGCATCTGTGCGCCGGTGGTGATCGCCGGGGCCCGCATGCGCGTGGCCACCGGGCTGCCGCGCGCCAGCCGCTGGCCGGAGCTGCGCCCGACCGCGTTGCGGCGTGCGGTGTTGGCGCTGCAGGAGGGCTGCGACACGATCGTCATCGACGTCGCGGCCGCCCTGGAGCTCGACGAGGAACTTTCCTTCGACACGGCGGCACCGCAACGCAACGGCGTCACCGCTGCGATGCTGCGCATCGCCGATGAGATCTACGCGGTGGGCGCGGCGGACAGCATCGGGGTGCCGCGACTGATCCGGGCGCTGGAGGAAATGCACGAGGTGCTGGGGGAGCTGGCGGTGAAGGTGCTCTTCAACAAGGTTTCCGCGGCCAACGTGGGTGCCTCCCCGCGCCAGGCGCTGGCCGAGACGTGGGCGCGCTTCGGGCCCGAGGTCCCCGTCGCGGGGTACCTGCCCCACGACCCCGCGGCGGTCGACGCCGCCCTATTGGGAGGCAGCGCCCTAGCAGAAATCGCCCCGCATTCCGGACTTCGGGTGGCGATCGCGGCCCTGGCCGGACACCGGATCAAGGCCAAGGCGCCCATCTTGCGCCGCTTCACGCCTTCGATGTGACGTTCGTAACCTGGCGGGATAGTGTTGTAACACAAGCGGTTCGCAACGGCGCGAAACGCACACTCGATCCACGGAGGCGTTCTTTTGAACTCGTCGGAGTCCAGCATGTCCGAAACTTTCATCGCTGAGACACTCACGCCCGATTTGGTAAGTACCTACTACGGGCAGTTGGCAGCTGAGGACGCGGCGGCATACTCGCCGCAGAAACTTGAATCGCGGGTGGGGGCCCACCTGGCCGTAGGCTGGAAGCGGGAACCGAAGACGGCCCGCGTTGCGGTTACCCGACATGCAGGAACGACCATGGCTTACGTGGTCACCGACGACATGCCGTTCCTGGTCGACTCGGTCACCGCTGAAATCGTGCGGGAAAAACTCGCCATCAACGTGGTCGTGCACCCCACGTTCCTCGTGGCCCGCGACGCTTCCGACGGACACGTCACCAACTTCCACACCGTTTCCGCAAACAGCCACCTGGCCAGCGGCGACACCGCCGCCATGCCTTCGATCTCCGCACTGGTCGCCGAAAACCGCGACACCGCCATCGAATCGTGGATTTCCGTGGAACTGGGCGGGGACCCGAGCGACGAGGCCGTCTCCGCGCTGGTCTCCGGGCTCGAGCGCATCCTGAAGGACGTGCGGGCAGCCGTGGAGGACTGGGTGCCGATGCGCAACAAGGTCCATGAGATCGCCGACTCGCTCTCCGCCGTCACCGGCGCGGGCGACATTCCCGACCTGGGTGCCGCCATTGACCTGCTGCACTGGCTGGATGACGGGAACTTCACCTTCCTGGGATACCGCGAATACGACCTGATCAACGAAAACAACGAAGACGTGCTGCGCCTGCAATTCGAATCGGGCTTGGGGCTGATGCGCAATGCGGTCCCGGTAAGCGGCCTCCAGCACCTGACCAAGCGCGGCCGGGCCATGGCCCGCGACAAGCGTGCACTGGTGATCACCAAGGCCAACTCCCGCTCCACCGTGCACCGCGGGATCTACCTGGACTACGTGGGTGTCAAGCGCTTCGACGCCGAGGGCAACGTCAACGGCGAACGCCGATTCATCGGGCTCTTCGCCTCCAGCGTCTACACTTCCTCTGTGCGCAGCGTCCCGGTGGTCCGCGAGAAGGTCGAGGCCGTGCTCAAGCGCGCCGGGTTCGCCCCCGATTCGCACTCCGGCAAGGACATCGTCACCATCATGGAGACCTACCCGCGCGACGAGCTCTTCCAGATCTCCGTGGCGGACCTCACCACCACGGTGCTGGGCATCCTGCGCCTGCAGGAACGCCGCCGCACCTCGCTCTTCCTGCGCCCCGACGTGTACGGGCGCTTCATGTCCGCGCTGGTCTACCTGCCGCGCGACCGCTTCACCACCGGCGTGCGCCTGCGCATCGAGAAGGAGCTCGGCGCTGCCTTCAATGCCGAGTCCATGGACTTCGAGACGCGCATGAGCGAATCCTCGCTGGTCCGGCTGTTCTACCGGATCCGCCTGCAGCGCCACGGGCTGACCCCGGTGGTGGACCGCGCGGCGCTGGAAACGCGCCTCGTCGCCGCCGTGCGCTCCTGGTCCGAGGGAATCGCCGTGGCCGCCAATGAACGCTACGGTCCCGAGCAGGGCACCGAACTGGCCGCCAGCTGGGCCGAGGCCTTCCCGGCCGCCTACCGCGTCGAGTTCGAGGTCGAGGACGCACTGGCGGACATCGAGCGCTTCGGCGTGTACGAACAGCCCGGCCATGCCGGGCCGGTGGTGAGGTTCTACGTACCCGAGGTTGACGAGGACTCCGAAATCAACGCGCGGATGAAGCTCTACCTCACCGCCCCGCTCTCGCTCTCGCGGATCCTGCCGGTGCTGCAGGACCTGGGTCTGGAGGTCATTGACGAGCGTCCCTTCGCCGTCAGTCCCTCCCGCGCCGATGAACGCTACCTCTACGACCTCGGCCTGAAGTTCCCCGCCGGGATCGACCCGATGGAGGCCGAGCCGCTGCTCGCCCAGGCCTACAGCGCCATCGTCACCGGGGAGGCCGAGTCCGACCACATGAACCGCCTGGTGCTGCTCGAGGGCGTGTCCTGGCGGCAGGTCGCGCTGCTGCGCGCCTACTCGCGGTACCTGCACCAGCTGGGCATCTCGAACTCCTACACCTTCATGTCCGACGCCCTGGTGGGCAACCCGGAGGTCACCCACGGGATCATCGCGCTCTTCGAGGGCACGTTCGACCCGGCCCTGGGTGCCGAGGAATCCGCCTGGGCGATCGAGGCCGCCCACGCGGTGCTTGCCGAGGCCCTGGAAAAGGTGCCGACGCTGGATGCCGACAAGCTGCTGCGCCGCTTCGTGAACCTCATCGAGGCCACGCTGCGCACCAACTACTACAACGATCCGACCGCGCTGGCCTTCAAGCTGATGCCCGGGAAGATCACCGACGCGCCGTTCCCGCGCCCCAAGTACGAGATCTGGGTCTGCTCCCCGCGCCTCGAGGGCGTACACCTGCGCTTCGGCGAGGTCGCCCGCGGCGGCCTGCGCTGGAGTGACCGCCGCGAGGACTTCCGCACCGAGGTGCTGGGCCTGGTCAAGGCCCAGATGGTGAAGAACGCGGTGATCGTGCCGACCGGCGCCAAGGGCGGCTTCTACGCGAAGCAACTGCCCAACCCCGTCGTGGACCGCGGCGGCTGGCTGGAAGAGGGCAAGGCCGCCTACCGCATCTTCATCCGCTCGCTGCTGGAAATCACCGACAACCTGGTCGCCGACGAAAACGGCGAGCGGGTCGTGCCGCCGGCCAACGTGGTGCGCCTGGACGGGGACGACACCTACCTGGTGGTCGCCGCCGACAAGGGCACCGCGGCCTTCTCGGACATCGCCAACGCGATCTCCGCCGACCGCGGCCACTGGCTGGGCGACGCCTTCGCCTCCGGCGGCTCGGTGGGTTACGACCACAAGGCCATGGGCATCACCGCCCGCGGCGCCTGGGAATCGGTCAAGCGCCACTTCACCGAGTTCGGCGTCGACACCCAGACCCAGGAGTTCACCGCCGTCGGCGTGGGCGACATGTCCGGGGACGTGTTCGGCAACGGCATGCAGCGCACCCGCACCATCAAGCTGCTGGCAGCCTTCGACCACCGCGACATCTTCCTGGACCCCAGCCCGGAGCCGGGAACCTCGTTCGACGAGCGCCAGCGGCTCTTCGAGCTGCCCCGCTCCTCCTGGGCCGACTACAACAAGGACCTGATCTCCGCCGGCGGCGGGGTGTACTCCCGAGCGCTGAAGTCCATCCCGATTTCCCCCGAGGTGCGCCAGGTGCTGGGCCTGGGCACCACGGTCAGCTCCATGGCCCCGAACGAACTGCTCAAGGCCATCCTCGGCGCACCGGTGGACCTGCTCTACAACGGCGGCATCGGCACCTACGTCAAGGCCTCGGACGAGTCGCACGCCGAGGTGGGGGACCGCGCCAACGACGCCATCCGCGTGGACGGGGCACAGGTCCGCGCCCGCGTCATCGGCGAGGGCGGAAACCTGGGCCTGACCCAGCGCGGGCGCATCGAGGCGGCGCTGCACGGGGTCATCCTGAACACCGACGCCATCGACAACTCCGCCGGCGTGGACTGCTCGGACCACGAGGTCAACATCAAGATCTTCGTGGACCGCATGGTCGTTGCCGGCAAGCTGGGGGCCGGTGAGCGTGCCGAATTCCTGCACTCGATGACCGACGAGGTCTCCCGCCTGGTGCTGAAGACCAACTTCGACCAGAACGTGCTGCTGCTCAACGACAAGCAGGAACTGGCGGCCATGTCCCCTGCCTACGAACGGCTCATGGACTGGCTGGAGGAACATGCGGAGCTGGACCGGGACCTGGAATTCCTGCCCTCCACCGAGGTGCTCGAGGACCGGCTGTCCGCCGGCGGTTCGCTGACCACCCCCGAGCTGTCGGTGCTGGTGGCGTACGCGAAGATCCAGCTGGCAGGGGCGTTGGCGGCGTCCGACCTGCCCGATGACCCGCACTTCGCGGCCACGTTGCGCAACTACTTCCCGACCCAGCTCGCCGAGCGCTTCGGCGCGGAGCTGGCTAACCACCCGCTGCGCCGCGAGATCATCGCCACGGTGGTGGCCAACGACATGGTCAACATCGGCGGCACCACCTACGCGTTCCGGGTCATGGAGGAGACGGGCGCCGACGAGGCGCAGGTCGCCAAGGCCTTCGTGGCGCTGCGTGAGATCTACTCCTTCGACGAGCAGATCGCTGCCATCAACGAGCTGCCAGCTTCCTTCGACGCGCAGCACTGGTGCCGCCTGCACCTGGACCTGCGCCGGCTGCTGGACCGTGCCACCCGCTGGTACATCCACCACGTGGACCGCGAGGAGCCGGTCGACGGCGCCGTGGCCAAGCTTGCACCGACCGTGCAGTCGTTGCGCCCGCAGGTCGGCTCGTTGCTGCGCGGGGTGGACGCCGAGCGCGGGGGCGGCCGGGGGGGCCCCGGCCCCCCGGGGGGGGGGGGGGCCCCCCCCCGCCCCCCCGGGGGGGGGGCGCAA
>NZ_JBKKAP010000077.1:0-13635 GCF_046714615.1 Paeniglutamicibacter sp. | reverse complement strand
AACGGACTC
Organism: Paeniglutamicibacter sp.; assembly: GCF_046714615.1. Taxonomy (NCBI): domain Bacteria; kingdom Bacillati; phylum Actinomycetota; class Actinomycetes; order Micrococcales; family Micrococcaceae; genus Paeniglutamicibacter; species Paeniglutamicibacter sp. The sequence goes on along the minus strand of NZ_JBKKAP010000077.1, from coordinate 13,626 downwards.
CGGGGTCCCGGTTAAACCCTTGCACCCGGGTGTCGTCTGTGCATCAGGCCTTTTTGGCGAACCGGGCCAGGGCCCTTTGGGTTCCGCGGTCGGTGAGCACCTGGATCAGGGCAGCGGTCGTGGCCGAGAGGACGGCAAAGACAATGGCCTGGCGCATGCTGGCCTCGGCCTGGGCTTCCTTGTTGCCGTGCTTGGGCGGCTGCTGGCCGGTGAAGCCAATCCATGCCTTGTCAACGATCTTTCCACCCACGAATCCTGCGGCGATGGAAATAACTGGGCCGATAAGTTTCATCATGCTGTTCATGGGGCCTCCCAAATGTTGCGGGCAACGGTACCTGCCCCAGCATAGCTGAGGTAGCATCATAGGACTGAAACAATCACGACAGGGGAGCGTCGTGCGAAGAAATTCGCACCAAGGCGCTGAGAGTGCGGATAACCGCAGACCCTCGAACCTGCCCCGGCTAGTACCGGCGAAGGAAGTCGAGTTCTCAGGGGTGCGTTCGCATGAACGTTTTCCCTCCCCTCCTTGTATCCAAGGAGGATCACCACCATGAGCATCACCAACCAGCCTGCCGGGCACCACACGGCCACTCCGTCCTGGCGCGTCGTTGACATCGTCATTGCTGCAGTCATCGCCGTGTCCTCGGGCGTCATCTTCTGGGCCTGGAACAGCAGCCACCACCTGCTCGATGTCCTGTTCCTGGCCTTCCCTCCCTCGGCCGCCTTGGTCTCGGGCATGTGGCTTTTTCCCGCGGTGCTCGGCGCGCTGATCATCCGCAAGCCCGGAGCCGCACTCTTCTGCGAACTGGTCGCCGCCATGGTTTCCGCGCTCATGGGCTCTGAATTCGGGTTGACCGTCCTGGCCTCCGGCCTGATCCAGGGCCTCGGCGCGGAGCTGGTCTTCGCCGCGTTCCGCTACCGCAAGTTCAACCTGCCCGTGGCACTGCTGGCCGGTGCCGGTGCGGGACTCTTTGGCAGCATCAACGACACCTTCATCTTCCGCTGGTACCCCGAATACACCCCCGGCATGCTCTTCGCCTACATCGCGTTCATGACCATCTCGGGCATCGTCATTGCGGGGCTGCTCTCCTTCCTGGCGACCAGGGCCCTGGCCAAGACCGGCGCCCTGGGCGCCCTGGCCAGCCGCAAGGCGGCCACCGAACCCATCGTCTAGGACGACGTCGCCATCATGACTTCACCTTCGATGCTGCACCGTGAAGCCGACGCCCCCGGGAATGACAGCCGGCTCGCCACGGCGGTGTCCGTCAGCGCCCGCAACTGGGGCTGGCGGCATGCCGACCGCGCCAAACCGGCGCTGTGGGGCCTTGACCTGGAAATCCGCGCCGGGGAGCGCGTGCTCTTGGCCGGGCCCTCGGGCGCCGGCAAGTCCACACTGCTCTATGCCCTGGCCGGGGTCCTGCACGAGGACGACGAGGCCTATTCCTCCGGCGAGCTCCTGCTGGATGGAACGCCCGTGGCCCAGGGCCGCGGTCTGGTCGGGCTCATGCAACAAGACCCCGAAACCCAGGTCGTCCAGGCCAGGGTCGGGGACGACGTGGCCTTTGGCGCCGAAAACCTTTCCGTTCCGTCGGAACAGATCTCCCAGCGCATCATCGATGCCCTCGACGCAGTGGGACTCGATGTCCCGCTGGACCACCCCACCGCGGCGCTCTCGGGCGGGCAAAAACAACGCCTGGCCCTGGCCGGGATCCTGGCCATGGGCCCGGGGCTGGTCCTGTTGGACGAGCCGACGGCGAACCTCGATCCGGCCGGCGTGCTGGAGGTCCGTGACGCGGTGATCCGTGCCGTGGATGCCACCGGGGCGACCTTGCTGATCGTTGAACATCGGCTGGAGGCCTGGGCGCCACACATGGACCGGGTCATCGTGCTGGAACCGGGCGGGGGCATCGCCCACGACGGAACCCCGGACGAGCTCTTCGGGCCCGGCATCATCCGCGAGGAACTGATCTCCGCCGGGGTCTGGGTGCCGGGATACACCCCGGCCATCGACGCCAGGGCCACCCGCAAGGAAAGCGGCGCCCTGCTTCTCGAGGCCAGCGCCCTGGCCGTCACCCGGAAACGCGGCGGCGTTCCGGCCGCCGACGGGCTTGACCTGCGCGTCGGGGCCGGCGAAGCCTGGTGCGTGCGCGGGGCAAACGGCTCGGGCAAGTCGACGTTCGCGCTGACGCTCGGGGGTTTGCTGCCCCAGGCCTCCGGAACGGTGTTGGCCACCGCGGAGCTGGCGGCCGGGACCGAGGCGCGTCCCTACCACTGGCGCGCCACCGAACTGGTGGGCCGCATCGGCTCGGTGTTCCAGGAACCCGAACACCAATTCGTCACCAACACGGTGGCCGATGAACTGGCCTTCGGCCCGAAGCATGCGGTCAAGTCCGGCACCCGGGAGCCACTGTTCACCCAGACGGAGATCGAGTCGCGGGTCGAGTCATTGCTGGCCCGGCTGCGGCTGGGGCATCTTGCCTCGGCCAACCCCTTCACCCTTTCGGGCGGGGAAAAGCGGCGGCTCTCGGTGGCCACGGTGTTGGCCTCTTCCCCGCAGATCCTGATCCTTGACGAGCCGACCTTCGGCCAGGACGCCAATACGTGGCGGGAGCTTGCGCTGCTGCTGCGCGAGGAACTGGAGGGCGGCACCGCGATCATTGCCGTGACCCATGACGCGGATTTCGCCCGCGCACTGGGCGCCAACGAATTCGTCCTCGATGCCCGCGGCACCGAGGTCGGCACCCCTGATGCCGGGGTCCGCCCCGGGTTGCTTCAGGCAGATGTACGCGGCGGGGCCAGCTTCCTGGGCAAGGCCAACCCGCTGGCCAAGCTGGCCGCGGTGGCGCTGGCAACGATCCCGCTGGTGGCCTCCATGGACTGGGTCAGCAGCTCCCTGGTGGTGCTGGCAACCTTCCTGGCGTTGCCGTTGGCCGGGCTGTCGATCCCGCGCTTCCTGGCCCGGGGCTGGCCACTGCTTCTCGCGGCGCTCTTCGGGGCCTGGGGCACCGCGCTGGTGGGCAACGACTCCGGGGCGGTGCTGCTGGACCTGGGGATCTTCGACATCACCGAGGGTTCGCTGGCAGCCGGTGCCGCCACCGGCATGCGTGCCTTCGCGGTAGCGATCCCCGCGGTGCTGGTGCTCTTCACCACCGACCCCACGGACCTGGCCAACGCGCTGGCACAAAAAGCGCGGCTTCCGCACCGCTTTGTGCTCGGGGCGCTGGCAGGCATGCGCCTGCTGGGGTTGCTGATCGAGGAATGGACGACGCTGGGCATGGCCCGGCGCGCCCGGGGCGTGGGCAGCCGGGGGTCGGTGGGGCAGCGGATGCGCGCCAACCTGGGGCAGGTCTTTGGCCTGCTGGTCCAGGCCATCCGCCGGGCCTCGCGCCTGGCGGTGACCATGGAGGCCAAGGGCTTCGGGACCAATGCGCGGACCTGGCTCAGGACGTCGGTGTACGGCTGGCGGGATGCGTGCGTCGTTGCCGCGGGGCTGCTGCTGGGTGCCGCTGCCACCTGGGCTGCCGTCGCGCTGGGAACCTGGAACCTGGTCTGGACCTAGGCAAACGACAAGACGGGTCCCGGTTTTGGTGCATCTTGCGATGTGCCGAGACCGGGACCTGCTTGTTTCCCGGCGTGCCTCCGGCTACTCTTCGAAGCCCAGCGAGGCGATGGCAGGAAGCGTCCCGGCGGCCAGGTTTTCCAGCACGTAGCGTTCATGCCCCGGCATGGGCTCGGGAAGCCTGTCCAGGTCGAACCATTCAATGGCCGCGCACTTCTCCGGTTCCATGATTTTCGGTTCCCCGTCCCAGCGTGTGGCAGCGAAGAAGAAGTCAACGCGCTTGTCCCGCGGGGAGTCCCCGTCGTTGGTGCGGTGCAAGGTGGTGAGCGGGAGCAGGTCCCGCCGATCCAGCGTCAACCCCATCTCCTCTGCGGCCTCGCGCACCGCGGCGGCTTCCACCGATTCCCCGGCCTCGACGTGCCCGGCTGCGGCGCAGGCCCAGTGCCCGTCCATGAAACCGGTGTTTTGGCGCAGCTGCAATAGCACCTGGCCGCCGCGGCGCAGCACCACGTAGGCGGCAGGCACCAGCTGGAACAGTTCCTGCATGGGGGGAAACCTCGAATCCTGTCCGGCATCCGTCGGGGGAACGGACGCGAAAAATGCGCCTATTGGATGGCGTTGACCATGGCGGTGAGCTCGGCATGCAGCTGCCCGTCGCGGGCAATGGCGGTGCCGTCGATCGAGTTCACCGGGGTGAGCAGCCGGACGCTGGAGACCAGCCAGACCCCTTCGGCATCCATCAGGTTCTCCGGAGTCAGTGGCCCGTAGCCCAGCTCCCACCCGGCTTCCCTGGCGGCGGCAAAGATGGCCCCCTGCGTGGTGCCCGGCAGGATCCCCGTTTCCAGGGTCGGGGTGATCAGCCGCTTGGTGTCCCCGTCGCGGTGCGCCATCAGCACCGTGGAGGTCGGGCCCTCCAGGACGATTCCGTCGCTGGAAACGAAGATGACGTCATCCGCTCCCAGCTTCTTGGCATGGCGCAACGCCGCCATGTTCACCGCGTAGGACAGCGTCTTGGCACCCATCAGCAGCCAGGGGGCGCGCTCGGCAACCTTCGAGTCGTAGCCGCGGTCCAGGAAGATCACCGAGATCCCGCTCTTGCGCTGCCGGCGTCCCAGCTCGGGGGCGGGGCTGACCATGACCCAGGAGGTGCCGTGGTCCTTGCCCTCGGTGCCGCGGGTGGCCACGAGCTTCACGACGGCTTCCTCGGACGGGTTGGCGGCATCGAATGCGGCTACGGCGGTGGCGATCGCCGCGCGCCAGGCCTCCTCGTGCGGAACAAGCAGGTCACAGGTCGAGGCCGAGACCCGCAAGCGGGCCAGGTGGGCATCGAGCTTGCGCACGATCCCGTTGGTGTACAGCGCGGATTCGAAGATCCCGTCCCCGCGGGTCACGCCCTGGTCGAGGACCGAAAGCTGTGCGGTTGCGGCATCGGCGACGCGGCCGGCGGGAAAATCGCGGTCAAGGAACACAAGTGCAGTCATGGCTACCAGATTACCGCCGCGAAAGTCCTTCTCCGGTGAGCGCCGTGCGGGCGGTAGTCTGGGGTATGGCCGGGAAACCGGCTCTGGCAAGGAGGGATCCATGGACGCAGGCGACGACGCACTGACGCTTGGTGCCGCCCTGTGGTCAATTGCCGTGGGCATCGAGCTCACCATCCGCATCACCATGGTCGGAATCGTGCCCGGCAACCGCCGACCCACCACCGCAATGGCATGGCTGCTGGCCATTTTCTTCCTGCCCGTGGCCGGTCTGCTGCTCTACCTGCTCTTTGCCAACACCAAGCTTTCCCGGCGCCGCATCGAGCGCCAGCGGAACGTCAACGAATCGATCCTCGAGGCCACCCAGCACCTGAGTGGGGGTACGTGGGCGCCCGACGCCCCCGACTGGGTGCTCTCGGCGGTCGAGCTGAACCGGAGGCTGGGGGCGTTGCCGCTGCAGGGGGGCAACGCGGTGGAGTTCATCACCGGCTACAAGGAATCCCTCGATGAGATGCGCCTGGAAATCGACAGGGCCCGGCGCTACATTCACGTGCAGTTCTACATCATCGGTGACGACGACGAATACGTCGCCCCGATCCTCGAGGCCCTGGAACGTGCGGTGGCCCGCGGGGTCAAGGTCCGGGTTCTCTTCGACCACCTGGGGTCCCTGCGCGTCAAGGGATATTTCGCGCTGGTGCGGCGGATGAGCGCGGCGGGCATCAACTGGCGGCGGATGCTTCCGCTGGCTCCCTTCCAACGACGGTGGCGGCGCCCGGATTTGCGCAACCACCGCAAGATCGTGGTGGTGGACGGGCAGGTGGCCTTCACCGGCAGCCAGAACCTCATCGAGCCCGGATACAAGCGCAGCAGCGCGCACAAGGTCGGCCGGGAATGGGTCGAGCTCATGGTCAAGGTCCACGGCCCGTTGGTGACCAGCCTCGACGTGGTCTTCGCGACCGACTGGTCGCAGGAGTCCGACGAGGATCTGCTGCAAGACCTGGCCGCGGTGGAGGATGCGATCCGCGAGGCACCGGACGCGGGGGAGGACCTCGGGCAGGTGGTGCCCAGCGGACCGGGCTTCGAGACGGAAAACAATCTTCGGCTGTTCAACACGCTGATCTATTCGGCCACCGAGCGCCTCTCGATCACCAGCCCCTACTTCGTTCCCGACGACTCGCTGCTTTACGCCATCACCACCGCCGCCCAGCGCGGGGTGGAGGTGGAGCTCTTCGTCTGCGAAAAGGGCGACCAGGCGTTGGTGCAGCATGCCCAGCAGTCCTACTACGAGGCCCTGCTGCGGGCCGGGGTGCGGATCTACCTCTACAAGGCCCCGGCGGTCCTGCATTCAAAGTGCATGGCGGTGGACGACGACGTGGTGGTCATGGGGTCCTCCAACATGGACATGCGGTCCTTCTCGCTTAACCTCGAGATCACCCTGATGCTCCTGGGCTCCGACCTGGTCGACGAGCTGATGAAGGTGCAGGACAGCTACCGGGCGAATTCGACCGAGCTGACCCTGGAGCAATGGAACGAGCGCCCGATGCTCAGCCGCTGGATCGACAACGTGGCGCGGCTTTCGGCCACCTTGCAATAGCCGCATGCAGGGAACTCTCCGGGACGTGGTCGGCTGCGGGACCGGTTCAAGGCTCGGGATGGCCCTTGCCCGGCACGGATGCGCCAAAGACGCGTCTGGCCATCACGGAATTCACCGGGCCCAGGTTCATCAGGTGCAGCCAGACGCGGCGCAGCAGCAGGGCCCTGCGGCCCGGGGGCACAAAGAACCTGGCGTTTCGCCGTACGGCTGCCTGCTGCCGCTGAACCACTGGGCGCCAGGTCTCCTCGTAGCGGGCCAGGGCCCCGGGGATGTCGTTGCCGTGGGAGCGCAGCGCGTCGGTGAGCATCTTCGCCCCGGCAATGGCCAAGGAAGCGCAATGCCCGGCCAGCAGCGAGACCGCGTACGCCGCGTCCCCGAGCAACACGCAGCGGCCCGCGCTCCAGGCCGGCACCACTGCCTGGGCGACGACATCCTCGAAGACCTACTCCGGGCGCCGGTCCAGCGCCCGCTCGACGTGCCTGCCCAATCCGCGGAACCGGGCAAACAGCGCTTCCCTGGTCCCGTGGTCGGGATCGGGGTTGTCGCACTCGATGACGCCGAAGAACGTCACGCGCCCGTCCGAGAGGGCATAAAGCGTCGCCTGCCGAACCAGGGAATCGCTGAGCACCACGTCGCGGCCTAGCCAAGCCGCGAGTCCGGGATCGTCAAAGACGTACCCGAAGACGTGAAATCCCAGATGCCGCAGCACGCCGGACTCCGGGGTTCCCGGCAGGAAGCCACGCACCGCTGAGTGGATGCCGTCTGCCCCGACGAGCAGCTCTGCCTCGAAGCTTCGTCGGTCAGCCAGCACGGCGCGTGCGGGCGTTCCCGGGCCCCCGGCGTCCGGGCACCGGCCCGTCTGGACGGAGATGACCCTCGCGTCGTGGACGATTGTCACCGAATTGCCGACCCATTCGCGCAATCCCTTTTCAATGTCGGGGCGAAGAATGGAGAAGTACTTCCCGTGTGCGGCGTTGAGGAAGGAATCCATGGCGAACCGGGCCCGGGTGCGACCGTCCGGATCGAGGTAGCGGGCCCGCCCATAGAGCTCGCTATGCCGCCGTAGATGCATGATGGCGCCCAGGGATTCGGCTGCCGCAAAGCCGGGGCCGAAGAAATCGATCATGTAGCCGGTGGTGCGGGCCCCGGTGCCTGTTCCAGCACGGTGGTCTGCCAGCCGTTGCGTGCCAGCGCCCCGCCCGCGGCCAGCCCGCCGATTCCCGCGCCGACGACCAATGCCCGCATGGTGCTTCACCCGATTCGATCCGCAGGGCAAGCGATGCCCCTTGCGGCCACGATACCGCTGTGCCAACTCTTCCGGGCCAGTGCGACCTGGGCGGATTCCCCGGTCGCATCGAACAAGGGCAAGCCAAGTCAAGCAGGATTCGAGAAGCACTCCCCGCTGGCTCCGCCTAGAGTGAAGGTCTAACGCAGACGAGTGAAAGGAACAAACCGTGAACACGACCTTCAGCAAAGAGGAAAAGGCCGCCATGCGGGCCGCCGCGGCAGAAGCAAAGGCCGCAAAGGCCGGTGCCGACCTGGAAGCAGCATGTCTTGCCGCCATCGAGGAGATGACCGGCACGGACAAGGAGCTGGCAGAGACCCTGCACGAGCTGGTCAAGCAGCACACTTCCTTGGGGGCCAAGACGTGGTACGGCATGCCGGCCTACACCAATGCCGACGGCAAGGTCGTGGTGTTCTTCCAAAGCGCCGCCAAGTTCAAGGTGCGGTACGCCACCATCGGCTTCCAGCCGGACGCGAACCTCGACGAAGGCAATTTCTGGCCGAGTTCCTTTGCCGTGACCAAGCTGACCGCCGCCGATCAGACGCATCTGGTGGAGCTGCTGAAGAAGGCCGTCAGCTAAGCCCAGACCAAGGCCGTTCACTTGCGGCATTGCGGCATTCAACCCATTGGACTGCCGCCGGCCCGGCGCGGGACAGCACCCGCTGACCGACGGGCCGGCTATCTGCCCGGGAACACGCTGCCGAGGGCCGAAAGGACCCCGAAGGCCTTGGTGCGGACCTCGTCCCATTCCTCCTGGGGCGAGGAATCGGCGGTGATCGCACCGCCCACCCCCAGGGTCAGGTCCCAGTGGCCGCGCGCCGCATTGCGGCCCATGACCAGGGTGCGGATGACCACCGAAAGGTCGGCGGCACCGGTGGCGGAGAAATACCCGACGGCACCGGAATACAGTCCGCGGGCGGCCCCGTCCTCCAGGGAATCCAGGATCTCCATGGTGGAGACCTTCGGCGCCCCGGTCATGGACCCGGCGGGGAATGCCGCGGCAATGGCCTCGGCGCGCGAGGCCCCGGGACGCAACCTGGCGTCGATGGTGGAGACCATCTGGTGGACGCTCGCGTAGCTTTCGATCGCGCACAGCCGCGGCACCGAGAGGGTGCGGGGATCGGCGAAATGCGACAGGTCGTTGCGCAGCAGATCCACGATCATGATGTTTTCCGCGCGGTCCTTGGGCGAGGACGCAAGTTCATCCATCAACGCCAGGTCTGCCTCGGGAGTTGCCCCGCGCGGCCTGGTGCCCTTGATGGGCTCGGCGCGCATCCAGCCGTCGGCGCCGATCGACATGAACCGCTCGGGGGAGGTGCTGGCCGCGGCCATGTCCCCGAAGCGCAGGTAGTGTGCGAAGGGCGCGGGGTTTGCCGCGCGCAGCCGCAGGTAGTTTTCCCACGGGTCGCAGGGCACCGCCTCCGCACGCAGGGACGTGGTCAGGCAGATCTCGTAGCTATTGCCCAGGCGGATCTGTTCCTGCGCGGCACGGACCTTGGCCAGATAGGCGGGTCGGTTGTCGCGGGAGGTGAAGGCGGGTGCCGGATCCAGGGGTGCGGGCGCGGCGGCGGCGGGAAGCTGCGGCAACAGCTCCCGGACCCGGTCGAAGAACCCTTCGGCGTCAGTGGCTGCGGTGGCGAGCAGGTGCACGGTGGAGGCATGGTGGTCAACCACGACGACCTGGGAGGGCCTGATCAGTGCGGCGTCCGCCGGCTGCCAGGGATCCCCCGGCGCGGGCCGGATGTCGCTTCCGCCGGTTTCCCGCTTGAGCTCGTACCCCAGGTGGCCCATCCAGCCCGGAATGAATGGGAGCTCGCCCTGCTCCGGCAGGAAGCCGGCGGCGTCCCAGCTGCGGGCGAGCCATTCGAAGAAGCCTCCGGTGATCGTGGCCGTGGCGGTGCCCTCGCGCAGGAACCCCGCACCGCCGCGGTGTTCGTAGATCGCGCATTCCTCGGTGGTTGCAGCGGCCATGATGGAGTAGCGGTTGCGTTGGCGCGGGTCGGCGAAGTGGAGGTTGCTGGATTCGAGCAGGACCGCGTGCTCCTCGCCGGTGTACAAAGCCTCAAAAAGGGCGGCGGCGTCGGGGGCCGCCGGCACCGCCGTGTGAACCGGCACCTGGGCCGCCGCCTCGGTTCGTTCGGGGGAGAGCGCCGGGGAGCACCGGGGCAGCGACTTCAGGGCACGCAGGACATGGTCCGGTGCGCTGCCGTCGGCACGGTTCGCCACGGTGACGTCGGCGTACTCGGGCACCGCGTCGGAGCCAAGGTAGTCGTTTTCCTGCTCGGCCCAGTCATCCCAGTGCGCGGCAAAGACCTCGCCGTCGCGTTCCAGGGCGCGGTCCTTGCGCGTGGCATCGGGCACCTGGACCCAGATAAGCGCATCGAGCAGCGGGCGTGCGGCGGCGCAGCCTGCACCCACGCCCTCGATGATGACGACGGGGGCGGGGGAGAGTGTGGAGCGCGGACCGGCGGTGCTTGCCGCCCAGTCCCAGCTGTTCCAGCTCGCGGCCTCGCCGCGCGACAGGGGTGCCAGGACTTCGGTGACATACGCGTGGGTGCCGGCTTCCAGGCCGTCCCATCCGGGGTAGATGTCCTCGAGGTGGAAGAGGGCTACCTCGCGGTGGCGGCGCAGCGCGGTGGCAAGTTCCGCGGCAAGCGTGCTCTTCCCGGCACCGGATCGACCATCAATGCCAAGGACAAGTACGGGGCTAGTTGCCACGTTGGGGCATGGTGTGTGCGCGCACGTAGTCGAGCACTCCCGGGATGGCGGCGTTGATCATTTGCCAGCACAGGCGGAAATCCGCCGAGTCGCCAAACCATGGATCGTAGATTCCCTGGCCCTCGACGGGAGCCGAAGCCAGGGTCGTGTCGAAGGAACGCATCAAGCGCAATTCGGGGCGGGGCGCCGAGTGGTCGGCGGGAAGCATCTTTGCCAGCGCCGCCAGGTGTTCCTGGTCCATGGCCAGCAACAGGTCGACGCCGGGTATCACGGCAGGGTCCAGGACCCGCGCCACGTGCTCGTCGGCGTTGATGCCGTGGGACTGCAGGATGGCGGCGGCCCGCGGGTCGATCCCGTGGCCGGCCTCGCCGTCGCTGGTGCCGGCGGACTCGACCGAGACATCAACGATTCCTGCATCGCCTAGTGCGGTGCGAATCATGTACTCGGCCATGGGGGAGCGGCAGATGTTGCCCGTGCACACTGTCATTATCCGGAACATGGTTTTAGTCTAGGGCCCTTACACACCTAGTGACAGGCCCGAACACGGTTCGTGGTGATGGTTATCGGATTGTGCCCTTGACGGCCGGACCACCGGTGGTTCGATGGGACAGGCTCAGTGGATGAAGACCAGCAGGGCGGCGACGAAGATGAACAGCGTGCCGAAGACGAGGTTCAGGATCCGCTGGCCGCGCTCCGTGGCCGTGAAGCGGCTGAAGCTCTTGGCGGAGGCGGCGAAGAACAGCCACATCACCACGACGTCCACCGCCACGATGGTGCCGATGAAGACCAGGTATTGGGGCAGCGCCGGCGCATCGAGGCGGATGAACTGCGGGGTGAAGGCCAGGAAGAAGACGATGGCCTTGGGGTTGAGCAGGTTGACCCACAGCCCGCGCCGGAACATCGAGAAACCCGATTCGCGGCCCTTGACGTCGATCTCTGCCGCTCTCTGCGGCTTGGCCAGGATCAACCGCACCCCCAGGTACACCAGGTAGGCGGCCCCGGCGTAGCGGATCAGGGTGAATGCGAGCGGGGAACGGGAGACCAGCAGCCCGACACCGGCCGCGACCACGATCACGTGGACCAGCAGGGCCGCCTGCTGGCCCAGGATGCCCCACATGGAGCGGCGGAAGCCGGAGTTCAACGAGTTGGTCATGGTGTTGATGGCCCCGGCGCCCGGGGTGAAACTGATCAGCGTCGAGGCGCCAAGAAGCGAGAGCCATAGGGAGAGAGTCACCGGTCAAGTTTAGGGCAGTGCGCCCGCCCTCCTCCACCAGCCGGACGCTGCGTCCCAGGCGGGCGGGGCGCTACGAGCGGGCCGGCACCCGGTGCGAGGCGGCAACCTGTGAATACCACAGGGCCGAGGCCTTGGGGATGCGCTGCAGGGTCTCGTAGTCGACCCGCACGATCCCGAAGCGCTTGTCGTAGCCGAAGGCCCACTCAAAATTGTCCATGAGCGACCAGACCAGGTACCCGCGCACATCCGCACCCTTTTCCATGGCCCGGTGGGTTGCGCGCAGGTGCGCATCGATGAAGGCCAACCGGTCCGCGGAGTCATCCACGAACCCAGAGTCGTCAGGGGCGTCGTCGTAGGCTGCACCGTTCTCCGTGATCACCATCGGGATGCCCGCCGGCCCGGTGTAGTGCTCCTGCAGGCGCAGCAGCAACCTTTCCAGCCCCCCGGGCTGCACCTCCCAGCCCATGGCCGTGCGCGGCAGGCCGCGCGAGACCCGGGTGACGCGTTCGCTGCCCACCATCGGGGAGCGGCGGGGCAGGCCCCGTTCGGAGGTGAACACCAGGTCGGCCTCCGGGAGCAGTGGCACCCGGGGTGCGGCGACCAGCTCGCCGTTGTAGTAGTTGACGCCCAGCACGTCGATGGGAGCTGCAATGATTTCCAGGTCGTTCCCCTGAATGTGCCGTTCCAGCCCGGCCTCGGCCATGTCCTCGAGCACATCCTGCGGGTATTGGCCGCGGAAGATCGGATCCAGGAAGACGCGGTTGAACGAGCCGTCGATGCGCCGTGCCGCATCGACGTCGGCCGGATCCTGCGGGTCGGACGGGTCGGCCACGGTGAAGTTCAGGGTGATCCCGAGCTTGTGGTCCTTGCCGGCCACTTCCCGCATGGCCTGCGTGGCCAGGCCGTGCCCCAGCAGCAGGTGGTGCGCCGCGGCCACCGCCTCGGCGGGGTTCGTGTGCCCGGGGGCGTGCTCGCCGCCGGCATGGGAAAGGAAGGACGAGCACCACGGCTCGTTCAGCGTGGTCCACTGGGTGACGCGGTCCCCGAGGTGTTCGAACACCTCCAGGGCGTAGTCGGCAAAGCGGTGGGCGGTGTCGCGGTTTGCCCAGCCTCCCTGCTCCTGCAAGGCCTGGGGCAGGTCCCAATGGTAGAGCGTGAGCCACGGGGCAATGCCTCGGCCCAGCAGCTCGTCGACCAGGCGCGAGTAGAAGTCCAGGCCCTTCGGGTTCACGGCCCGGTCCCCGGGCTTGATGCGCGCCCAGGACGTGGAGAACCTGTAGGTGTCCAGTCCCAGCTTTGCCATGAGCTGCACGTCCTGCGGCATCCGGTGGTAGTGGTCGGCGGCAACCGATCCGTCGTGCCCCTCGAAGACAGCACCCGGCACCCGGCAAAAGGCGTCCCAGATGGAATCCTCGCGGCCGTCCTCATGGCCGGCGCCCTCGATCTGGAAGGCGGCCGTGGCGGAGCCGAAGCGGAATCCGGGCGGAAAATCCAGGCTACGCGTGGTGTCGAATGCGGCGGAAAGGGGAGGGAGCGTGCTTGGGCGTTCGGTCATGGTGGGGTTTGTCCTCAACAATCATGAACGCTCCAGCGTTCGGCCGACGGTTGCCCCGAGCCTAGTGCGAATCGCCGCTGCGGGCCAGAGGCGGCCGGGTAAGCCTGGGAGGAGTCCTGCCCGAAACCCGTGCCGCGCTCGCCGGGATTCGGTGAGGCACTCCGCTGCGTCTAGGCGTTGTCCGCGTCGTTTCGGGCCTTGTC
>NZ_JBKKAP010000076.1:0-5118 GCF_046714615.1 Paeniglutamicibacter sp. | reverse complement strand
ATCTCCTCCACGCCCCAACTGCTCGCCTCGTTTTAAGCCGCGGCGAAACGCGATGGGCCCGTGCCTTAAACCTTGTGGTTTGGGGCAGGGACCCTTCGTCGTTGGCGGGACCCGCGGGATCGCCCGCGGTTCCCTTTTGCCGGCCCGGCGCTCAGTGGCGGGCCGTGGCTGTTTTTACCACTCGGTGTCGTCATCGTCGTCGGCCTCGGAGATCCCGAGGTCCGGCTGCTGGTTCGAATCGAACTCGGCCCAGGCCTCGGTAAAGCCGAGGATGTCCTCGAGCGCCTCTTCGTCGTCGTCGTCCAACAGCTCCAGTGCCTCGGGGGTGTCGAGGATGATTCCGATCGCCGAGGCAGGGTGTTCCTCGAAGTAGTCGATCGGCGAGTAGTCGGAGTTGAAGGTCATGTCCTTGCTCTGCCCATACAGTTCGATGAAGGCACGCACCGCCTTCGGCACACGGGCCAGATCCAGGCCGGACAAGGAGTCGTTGTAGGCCTGCGCCGTTGCCTCGGCCCATTCCTCGATGATGGCTTCATTCATTTGTGTATCGGTATTGCCCACTGCCCTGTCCTGCCTATTTGGAGTTGCATCGAGCACCAATAGTAATGGGCGGAACCCGAAGCGTACATGCCAAAAAATGTGAAATTCGTTGGGCTAATACAGCCGCCGCGACGGCACCGATCCGCCGGCCCCCGGGACAGGCAAAAGGGAACCCGCGCGGGCGCCTGGACGGCACCTGCACGGGTTCCCCCGGACGATCTTCTGGTTACAGTCGGCGGTTGGCCAGCACCGGCAGGAACTCGCGCACCTCGTCGATGCGCCGACGCGTGACATCCGTCGTCACCAGGCCCTCGGCGTCGTCACCCAGGTACTCGATCGGCACGCCCATGGGATCCAGGATCGCTGAGTGGCCGATGGTGTGGCTCGAGCTGGTTCCGGCTGCCGCGACCCACACCGTGTTCTCGATGGCCCGGGCCCGCAGCAGGGTTTCCCAGTGCTCGATCTTGTGCTCGCCCTTGAACCAGGCGGCAGCGACCAGCAACAGCTCGGCGCCCTCGTTGACCAGCCTCCGGGCGATCTCCGGGAAGCGCAGGTCGTAGCAGGTAAACACCCCGACCTTCATGCCGGCGATCTCGAAGACGGGAACCTCGGCAACGTCCCCTGCCTTGATGGACTTGGACTCCTGGTAGGAGAACGCGTCGTAGAGGTGGATCTTGCGGTAGGTGCCCAGGATCGCGCCGTCATCACCCAGCACGGCCAGGGTGTTGTACGGCCGCTCGTCGCCGCTCTGCTCGTACCCTCCGGCCACGATAGCAACCTTGTATTCCGCTGCCATGAACGAGAGCTGCTGGACGAACTTGGTCCAGTTCCCTTCGACGGCGGCGTTCAGCGGGCCGGTCACCTGGGACACGGCGAGCATGGCCTCTTCGGGAAACAGCACCAGGTCGGCGTCCTCGGTCTTCGCCTTGGCGACCAGACGTTCCATGGTTTCCAAGTTGTCGGAGACCGACCCGGTGGGGGCAAATTGACCAACGCTGACCTTCATGGCGATTCCCTTCGTCGCTGAGTTCTTCCACCCAGCCTAACGACAATCACCCATTCGGTGGATCAGCCGCCCCAATTTTCGCCCCGGCCTGAAGAATGTGACGGGAAACGCCCGAACGCGCGGCCACGCCACCTGCCGACGCCGAGAAGGCCCCGCCCCGTGGATACGGCAAGGGCGCGGTGCCGGCCGGTTGAATGTCCTTCACCCGGTCCCGCACCGCGCCCTCGCGCTTGCCTTGACTGTCAGTCGTTGATCAAGTCGTGGCGGACGATCGTCTGCTCACGGTCCGGTCCCACGCCGATGGCGGAGAAGCGGGTCCCGCTCATGGCCTCGAGCGCCAACACGTAGTCGCGGGCGTTCTGCGGCAGGTCCTCCAGCGTGCGGGCGCCGGTGATGTCCTCGGTCCAGCCATCGAAGTACTCGAAGATCGGCTTGGCGTGGTGGAAATCGGTCTGCGTCATCGGCATTTCGTCGTGGCGCACCCCGTCCACGTCGTAGGCCACGCACACCGGGATCTGCTCGATGTTGGTGAGCACATCCAGCTTGGTCACGAAGTAGTCGGTGAAGCCGTTCACGCGCGAGGCGTGGCGGGCCAGGACCGCGTCGTACCAGCCACAGCGACGCGGGCGACCGGTGTTCACACCGAACTCGCCGCCGGTCTTCTGCAGGTACTCGCCCATGTCGTCAAACAACTCGGTCGGGAACGGACCTGCACCCACGCGGGTGGTGTAGGCCTTGATGATGCCGATCGAGCGGCTGATGCGGGTCGGGCCGATGCCCGAGCCGACCGACGCGCCGCCGGCGGTCGGGTTCGAGGACGTCACGAACGGGTAGGTGCCGTGGTCAACGTCCAGGAACGTGGCCTGGCCGCCCTCCATGAGCACGACCTTGCCGGCGTCCAACGCGTTGTTCAGCTCAAGGGTCGCATCGATCACCAGTGGACGCAGGCGCTCGGCGTAGGAGAGGAAGTACTCGACGATTTCCTCGACCTCGACGCTGCGGCGGTTGTAGACCTTGACCAGCAGCTCGTTCTTCTGGCGCAGCGCACCCTCGACCTTCTGGCGCAGGATGGATTCGTCAAAGACGTCCTGCACACGGATGCCCAGGCGGCCGATCTTGTCCATGTAGGCCGGGCCGATGCCGCGTCCGGTGGTGCCGATGGCACGCTTGCCCAGGAAGCGTTCGGTGACCTTGTCCATGGTCTGGTGGTACGGGGCAACCAGGTGCGCGTTGGCCGAAACCCGCAGCTTCGAAGTGTCGGCACCGCGTGCCTGCAGGCCCTCGATTTCCTCGAAGAGTGCCTCGAGGTTGACCACACACCCGTTGCCGATGATCGGGATGGCATTGGGTGAAAGAATTCCGGCGGGAAGGAGCTTGAGCTCATACTTTTCACCGCCAACGACGACTGTATGACCTGCGTTGTTGCCGCCGTTTGGCTTTACAACGTAGTCAACCTGGCCACCCAATAGGTCTGTGGCCTTGCCCTTGCCTTCGTCGCCCCACTGGGCGCCGACGATCACGATTGCTGGCATGGGATCCTCCCCCTTGCTCGATTCAGCGCGGCCGGCAAAAATGCCGGGTCCCGGCGGTGCCGGGCGCAGAAATGCCCCTCGCTCTTCGACTGGCCCGAGCAGGATCAGGAAGAACAGTAAGGGGCTCTTACGTCACGAGTTTACCCGATGCAGCATCAATGGGTGGATTTATGCTTCCCGCGGCTGGTCCTCGGCCTCGATCGCGGCCGATAATGCGACACGTGCCAGCATTTCCCAGTGCTCCATCGAACTTTCCGGAACCGACACCCAATCGCGGAAGGGCCGTCCCTGGCCCGAGGGGTCGAAAAGGTCTGCGCCGGGATACTTCAGGGCCGTGCGCATGGCTTCGCTCTCGCGTCCCACCTTGAATCCCATGGTGTCCTCAATCAGGCAGGCAATGGCCTTGGACTCGTACTTCAAGGCGTCCTTGCCAAACATCTTTCCGGCAGCCACTCCCTCACCGAGCAAGGCCCGGGTGAGCCGCTGAAACTCGTTCATGGCCTCTGGTGTAGGAAATTGCATACTCATGCCCCAATCAAACCCCGCCATTGCCCCTTGCGTCGAGGGATCGGAGAAAAGACTTTTGGCGAGGGCCGGTCGTTGCGGCGTGTGCCCGAGATGATGACGCGGAGAAAAACCCCCATATTCAGACTTGCTTGGGGCGCCGCCTAGACTGGGAGCCATGGCCCTGACGCGCGAACAACTCATTGATGCCGCCGTGGGCGTGCTCTCGGAGTTTGGCCTGGCCGACCTGTCAATGCGCCGACTGGCCCGGGAACTCGATGTCCAGGTAGGCGCCCTGTATTGGCACGTGAAGTCCAAGCAGGAACTGCTTGTGGATGTTGCCGCCAGGCTCCTGGACGCGGTGCCCCGGCCCGAGTCCCCCACCCCGGCATTGGCGCCGATGGCCATCGGCGCGCTGCTGCGCCAACTGCGCACAGCGCTAATCGCGGTTCCGGACTCGGCGGAAGTCATGCAGCTTGCCCAGTCCATGCGTCCGGAGTCGCTGGACCCGTTGGGCTGGCTCCTGGATTTCCTGAGGATTGCGGGCATTCCCGAGAGCGATTCGACCTATGCCCGGCACGTGCTGGTCAACCATTTGCTGGGGTCGATCGGTGCCCATCAGGAGGCGTTGGCGCTGGCCGCCGGCGTCGAACCCGCCGAGGCATCAGCCGCCTGGGGCGACGAGGCCTTCGACTACGGGGTGCGGGTGATCCTGCAAGGACTGACCTTGGAGCGACTCGCCGGCTAACTGCCCAGGCGCCCGTTGGAGGCTTCCAGGTAGCAAGCCCCGCACAGGGATTCGTACCAAACCTCATCCCCGTCGATGGCCACCTGGTCCCCGTCAAAGATGATCTCGGTGCCGATACGGCGGGTGTTGAACACCGCTTTCCTGCCACAGCGGCAAATCGTCTTGAGCTCCTCAAGGCTGTGGGCGATCTCCAGCAGTCGTCGCGACCCCGGGAATGCATGGGTGCGGAAATCCGAGCGGATCCCGTAAGCCAGCACCGGGACGTTGTCCAGGATGGCGATGCGGAACAGGTCATCGACCTGCCCAGGGGTCAGGAATTGGGCCTCGTCCACCAACAGGCAGGCCACCGGCGGCGCATCCACGTGCTGCAGCAGTGCGTCCGGGTCGTCCCCGGCGACTTTCGTGGCAAAAAGTTCGCGGACATTCGCTGACGGCGGGATGAGGAAATCCACGTCGCGGCTCATGCCCAGACGGGAAACGATGCCCGAATCGCCCTTGGTGTCGATCCCAGGCTTCGCCAAAAGGACGCGCTGTCCGCGCTCTTCATAGTTGAATGCGGTTTGGAGAAGTCCCGTGGACTTGCCGGAATTCATTGCTCCATAGCGGAAGTACAGCTTCGCCACATCGTTCCTTTCGAGTTGGACACCGTGGACGATTCTATGTGCCAAAGCTTTCCCGAAAGGAACGGCAGTGCTCCCCCGCGCACAACATTGTCCCGGTGCCCCGGGCTTAGGCGGCCCCCCGGCCCCCGGACAAAGCGTCCGTGGAGTCCGCAGGGGGGCCCGCCG
>NZ_JBKKAP010000075.1:0-46302 GCF_046714615.1 Paeniglutamicibacter sp. | reverse complement strand
TCCTCCTCGGTGCCGCCCCTGGGGGGGGGGGGCGCCCCCGGGCGGGCCCCCCCCCCCCGTCCCGCCACTACCGGATGGGTCAAACAATGCGAGCGAGCGCTCCCAGCAGGTCCTTGGCCCGGCGGTCTTGGTCTTCCGCACGCATTTCGTTGGTCAAGAACGAGAATCCGATGTTCTTTTCTGGCCAGGCCCCATGCAACCCGCCTCCGGCTCCGGAATGCCCGAAGGCAGGGGTGACCGGACCATAGGTTCCCAGGGGATCGGCCAACTCATAGCCAAGCCCGAAGCGCAGTGGCCGGTCATTGACCGCGTCCACGCCTTCTGACCAGGTCGTCGTGGAGGACTTCAGGGCCTCGGCGGACACCAACGGTGAAAGCGGCGTAGCCAGTTGGGAATAGAGCGAAGCCATCGCGTCGGCGGTGCCGATTCCTCCACCGGAAGCCATCTCCGCTCGTCTCATGCCCAGGGAATTAAACGGGTCTCCGTTTCCCGTGAGGGAGCCGGCGTACATCCGATCCACGAGCTTCCGCCGCTCAGGATCCTGGAGGAACGTGGAGATGGCATAGTTCTGCGACCGAAAAATGGTGGCCAGTCGCCTGTCCAAGGATTCGGGCAGGCCCAAGTGCACGTCCAGTTCCAGGGGCCCGGCGAGCAATTCACGGACCAGCTCTCCCGGAGTCATTCCGGTAACCCGGAGGAACAGCTCGGCAACCAGATATCCGTAGGTCAGCGCGTGGTAGGCGACCTTGGTGCCCGGCTCCCACAAAGGGGACTGGGCGGCCAAGACCGCTGCCATGGCCCGGTTGTCGTATCGCAGGTCCTGTGCGGGGTCGGGGTCAACATAGACCAAGCCAACGGTGTGGTTGAGCACCTGGGCAACGGTGACATCTTTTTTCCCGGCCATTGCGAATTCCGGCCAGTATGAGGCGATGGTGGCCTCCGGGTCCAACAGGCGGCGGTCAATCAGGATCGCGGCAATGGTGGCCATCAGTCCCTTTGTTCCGGAAAACAGGACGGCCATGGTTTTTTCCGACCACGCCTGCTGCGGTCCGGTTCCCGGAGCCGGGGTGGTGCCATTCTTGACGGTGGTTCCTCCATAGAACCGGGCCAAGGGCTTCCCGTCGCGGTACACGCAAAAGGCCATGCCACCTTCCGCGGCTGCCAAGTGCCGGGCGAAGACTCCGGACAGCATCTCGAACCCGGGTTGTGGCAGCCCATCATTGTGGCTGGTCAGGGGTTTTTCAAGCGACGTGTTCATATTCTTCCTTACTTGAAAGCCGGGACGTTGGCCAGCAGTTCCTGCGTGTAGTGGTGCTGCGGGTTGTTGAGCACTTCTTCGGTGGTGCCCATGTCCACGATCTTGCCCTTTTGCAATACGGCAAGACGCTGGGAAATATGCCGGGCCAGGGCAATGTTGTGCGTGACAAAAAGCATCGACATGTTGTGGTCGGTTTGCAGCGTGCGCAATAGATCGAGGATCGAGGCTTGAACCGAGACGTCAAGGGCGCTGGTGATCTCATCGCAGACCAGCAGCGATGGGGCATTGACCAGGGCACGGGCGATTGCTGCGCGCTGGCGTTCACCGCCACTGAGATCTCCGGGACGGCGTTCCATGTAGCGTTCGCCGAGCTTTACCTGGTTCAGGGCTTCCAGGACCAAGGCGCGGCGCTTGCGCTTGTCATTGATTCCCGACATTTGCAATGGGACGCCCACCGACTCGGCAATCGTTCGACGCGGGTTCAGTGAGGAGAATGGCGACTGAAAGATGTATTGGATCCGCCGCCTTTCCTCCGAGGAACGCATCCGTGTGCCGGTGGCCAGCTCCTCGCCGAAAAGCTCGATCGATCCGCTGTAGGCGTCATTGAGTCCGGCCACACAGCGCGAAAGAGTGGTCTTGCCCGACCCCGACTCGCCCAGTAGCATCATCGACTCTCCCTCCAGCAGCTGGAAGCCGATCCCGTCCAGGACCTTGTGTTTCCCATACGACAGGGCCAGGTCGCGCAGTTGCAGCAGCGGACGGGCCACCTCCGCGGCTGGCGTTGCCCGGGGCATGACGCCTGGCAGCAGCTTGGCGTCATCAATGAGCGGCGTGGAACCGGTGGTGTCCGGGACACCGTGGGGGCCGGAGACGACCAAGGGCTGTTCGCCGGTGATTGCCTCCACCTGGCCCACCCGGCGTTTGCCGGCCAGATCGGGAACTGCGGCGAGCAGCTTGCGGGTGTAGCCGTGTCGCGGGGCGAAGAGCACCTGGTCGGTGGCTCCCTGCTCCACGATGTCGCCTTCGAGCATGACTGCGACCTCGTCGGCAATTTCGGCGACCACCGCCAAGTCGTGCGTGATGTAGAGGCCCGCAACCTGGTGCCGTTCGGCCAGTTCGTCGATGGTTTGCAGCACCACTGCCTGGGTTGTGACGTCCAGGCCGGTGGTCGGCTCGTCGAGCACGATCACCGACGGGCGGCAGGCGAAGGCCATGGCAATGCCCACGCGCTGCTGCTGTCCTCCCGAAAGCTGGTGGGGGTATCGACGCTGATAGGCGGGGTCATTGGCCAGGCCGACCTCGGCCAGCACTTCGGTCACACGCAACCGGCGTTCGGAATCGTTGGCACCGATTTGGTGTACGCGCAGGGATTCGGCGATTTGCTCGCCGATGCGCATGGAGGGGTTTAGCGACAAGGACGGGTCCTGGGGCACATAGGAGATGGCCTTGCCGCGCAGGCGCCGCAATTGTTGATCGGGCAGATCCAGGATGTTTCCGCTGTCCCCGCTGCCCAGGCACACCGTTCCGGTGCCCTTGGACAACCCCTGCCGGAAATGCCCCATGCATGCGAGCCCTGCAGTCGTCTTGCCGGAGCCGGATTCGCCGACCAGGGCCAGGATGCGGCCCGGCTGCAGGGTGAAGCTGACCCCGTGCAGGATTTCCACCCCGGCATCGGTTTGTACCCTAAGGTCGGTGGCGCACAGCGCACTTGTCGCGATGTCGTTGTCCACGATGGTTGTGGTCATTGTCATTTCCCCGCATTCATGTTGGCCGATGCCCGCGCGAGCGAGTCGGTCAGGAGGTTGGTGCCCACGGTCAGCACTGCGATGGCGGCAACCGGCAGCAGCACGCCCCAGGGTTGGACGACCAGGGCGATCCGGCTTTCGTTGATCATCAGGCCCCAGTCCGCGGTGGGTGGTTGCATCCCCAGTCCGAGGAAGGACAGCGCCGCGACAAAGCCAATCGAGTAGGTCATGCGCAACCCGAGTTCGACCATTAGCGGGCCGGTGATGTTGGGCAGAACCTCGGTGAGCAGGATCTTGTATTTGGGCACTGCGTACATTTCACTGGCCCGGATGTAGTCCTCGGTGATCACCGATGCGGTGGCCGAACGCGTGACGCGGGCAATGCGCGGTGCGTGGGTGATTCCAATGACCACAACGAGCACCCAGCCCTGCGGGCCAAGCACTGTGATGGCCAACAGGGCGAAGACCAGCTGGGGCAGGGCCAGAAGCACATCGTTGCCGCGCATGATCAGAGCATCGACCCGGCCGCGGGAGTAAGCAGCGGTCATGCCCACGGCAACACCGATGACCATGCCCAGCGCAGTGGCAAGCGCCGAGTAGACGATCAGTCGCAGCCCGCCGTCGAGGAATCGCGAAAGCACATCCCGACCCAGGTTGTCTGTGCCGAACAGTCCCACGTCGGTGAACGGACGCCCCGTGAATTCGGTGCTGGTATGCCCGGTCGGCCACGGCAACAACAGCGGCCCGGCCAGGGCGATCAGCAGCACGACCACTGTCAGCACCATGCCGACCTTGGCCTGGCGCTGGCGCATCATTCGTGCCAGGAGCCGAGGCGGGCGGGAGACGGAAACGTTGCGTTCAACCGCATCATCGACGGTGCTCATTTGGCCTTCTCCGTACGTAGTTTCGGATTCGTGAGGATGCCCACCAGGTCGGCCAGGAGGTTCACCACGATGTAGGCTGCGGCGATCAGGATGGACAGCGCCTGGACAACCTGCACGTCGCGGTTGGTCACGGCATCCACCAGTGCCTGTCCGATGCCGGGGTATCTAAAAAGGAATTCGATCACAACCACGCCGCCGGCCATCCAGGCCAGCTGGATCGCGATGACCTGCGCGACGGGGGCCAACGCGTGCGGCACCGCGTGCCGCAGCACCACATGGCGCTCGGGCACACCCTTGAGTCGTGCCATTTCCACGAACCCGGAATCCAGCACCTCAAGCATGGTGGCACGCATCATCCGGACAATGTACGGGGTCACCACCAGCGCAAGCGTAATCGTGGGCAGGACCAGCTGCACGGGGTGGTTCCAGACAGCCTCGCCAGGCGGGGCCATGGTCACAGAGGGAAGGATCTTGAACACGGTGGTTGAGAACAACGCGACCAGTCCGATGCCGATCACGAATTCGGGGAGGGAAGCCAACACCAGTGAAACGCCGGTGCTTGCGTTGTCGAAGGCCCGTCCACGCTTCAGGGCGGAGAAGGTGCCCACGACGATGCCCACCGGAATGGAAATCAGCGCGGCCAGGCCCATCAGCACGAGCGAGGATTCGATGCGGTCGGACAGCAGGGCCGTGACGGGACCACCGGTTGCAGCCGAGTAGCCAAGGTTTCCGGTGAACAGGCCGCCGAGCCAGGTGAAGTAGCGTACCCATACCGGGTCGTTGAGGTTCATTTGTTCCCGCAGCGCGGCCAGCCGTTCGGGGGTGGCCTGCTGGCCCAGGATTGCCTGGGCGGGATCGCCGGGCAGCAGCAGGGTGGCCACGAACACCAGCAAGGAGACGATGAGGAGGATGACCAGGCTGACAAGCAGCCGTTTGGCGATCATTCGGGCGATCACTTGGTAACTCCGATCCATGCGCGGCGGAACTCGAAGCCGGACAGTGCCAGGCCGGTCTTGTTTGGAATCAGCCCCGCCACGTATCTCTGGTAGGCGTCTGCCTGGTTGGGGTGGCCCCAGATGATGTATCCGCCGCGCTCGTATTCGATCTCCTGCGCCTTGGTGATCAGTGCATTGCGTTTGGTTTCATCGACCTCGGTGCTGGCGGATTCGATCAGCGCCAGGAATTCCGGGTCGTCCCAATGGGTTTCATTGAACGGGCTGGTCGGCAGTGAGCTGCTGTTGACTTGGGGCTGGAAGTTGCGCGTGTACCAGAAGTCCTGGGCGAACGTCCACGAAAGGTAATCGTCACCAAAGAATGTCGTGGTGTCCACGCGACGGATCTGCACCCGGATTCCTGCCGCCTTGGCTTGTTGGGCGAAGACCTGGGCCGATTCCACGGCGCCGGCCTGGATGGGTGCAGTGACCAATTCGATGTCCAGCCCGTTGGGGTAACCGGCCTCGGCGAGGAGTGTCTTGGCCGTGGAAATGTCCTGGGTCCTTTGGGGGAGGTGCTTGGCGTAGCCCGGATCGAAGGGAGCGTAGAGGTCGTTGCCCAAAGAGCCGTTGCCGCTCAAGACCTGTTCGATCATCTGTTGCCGGTCCACCACCAGGCGGAATGCCTGGCGGACCCGGACATCGTCGAACGGGGCCTTGTCGGTGCGCATCGTGAAGGGAAGCCAGGCTCCGGTTTCGGAGTTCAGGATACTGATGCGGGGGTCTGCGGAGATGACTTCCAACAGGGCCAGCGGGATCTGGCCGATCGCATCGACCTGCGTGGACAGCAGTGCGTTGAGCATCGCGTCGTCGTCCGAGAAGTTCAGGATGGTCAGTTCATCCAGGAAAGGTTCGTGCTCCCGCCAGTACGCATCGTTGCGCACGAACACCGAGCGGAGCCCGGGATCGAAGCTGGAAGCCTTGAATGGTCCGGTTCCGACCGGGTGCTCCAGGTCGAAGTCTTCGGGAACAATACCCAGCGCATATTGGCCCAGTGAGTCGTCAAAAGTGGCGGTGGGCGTATTGAGCCTGAATTCAACGGTCAGTTCGTCGATGACCTTGACCTCGTCGAGGATCGTCAGGGCGGCGGCACCACTCTTGGGGTCATCGGGGTTGGTGACCCGGGCAAAGGTGGAGGCGACGTCCCTGGCAGTGACGGGGCGTCCATCGTGGAATTCCACCCCGGGCCGCAGGCTGACCGTCCATACCCGGGCCGTGGCGTCCGGGACGGCGCTGAGGGCCAGCAATGGCTTGAGCTCGAAGTTCTCATCCCGGTAGAGCAGCGATTCATACAGGTTGACCACTCGGGCGATATCCGTGGTGCTTACCGGGGCGTGGGGGTCAAGGGAGTCCGCCGCTCCGCCGCCTGCCAGGCCCACCCGCAGCGATCCTCCGCGGACCGGATCGCCGGAGGGGGCTTCCTGCAACGCGGTGTCGGACGAACCGCAAGCGGTAAACAGCAGACCCAGGCCCAGGGCCACGCCGCTTCCCAGGATTGCGCGGCGGCTTGGGCCGGGCCCCGTGCCCGGCGTTCGTGTAGATGGTGATTGGGGGGAATTCAAGACGTACTCGATTCTCGTGAAGGGCGCGAAGGATTCATACGGTGATGGATCGGCCGCTCCAATCGGGGGTCCTGTGCTCGTGGGCGGTGACTTGACCTAGGATGCCGGCAGGGAAGGGAGTCGTGGCGCCAGTGGCCTGGTCCACGTGGAGGCCGAGTATTTCCTCCGTGGCGATGAGCTCCGTCCCGCGGCGCATTTCATGGGCCAGGTGCAGCTTCTTGGGTCCCGCGGCGACAATGATGGTGGTGATTTCCAGTTCCTCGGCGAGGGAGGCTTCTCGCAGGTAGCGCACGTGCGCCTCAACCGTGTACAGCGAACAGCCGCTGGACCGGCGGTAGCCGTCGTCCATGCCCAGGGCGTTCATCACCGAGGTGGTCGCATCACCGAAGGCCAACACATAGAAGGCCTCGGACATGTGGCCGTTGTAGTCGATCCAGTCCTGCAGCACCGTGCAGCGATACGGAACCAGGCTCATTTGTTCTGCACCCCTTGCGGATTCCGGATGCCCTCGACCACCTGGCGGACAGCAATGATCGCCGCATCGCGCTGGGCTATCAATTCGCCGATGGAACGCCCGGCGGCCTCGTCGTCGCAGCCGTCGATGACATCTTGGCGCAATGTGGTGGTCAGTTCGGGCGCGTCCAGACGCGTCCAGGGCGATTTGAGTGAAGGACCGAAATGGTCAAGCATGTGTGCCATGCCGCCCTCGCCTCCGGCCAGGTGGAAGGTGAGCATGGGGCCCTGCAGCGGCCATCGCAGTCCGGGCCCGTCGGTGATGGCCAGGTCGATCTGCTCCACGGTGGCTTCGCCGTTGTCGATCATGTGAAGGGCCTCACGCCACAGGGCTTCCTGCAATCGGTTGGCTATGAACCCGGGAACCTCTCGATCCATGGTGATCACTGACTTCCCGATGTATTCGTACCAACCCGAGGCCCAGGACGTGGCCTGCGGGTCCGTTGCCGAACCTCCCACGACCTCGACCAGGGGGATCAGATAGGGGGGATTGAACGGGTGGCCAACCACGAGGCGGGATGGGTCCTCCGCCTTCTCCGCCATCTCGGTCATCCCGTAGCCGGACGTGGAGGAGCCAATGACCACGTTTGGGGAGACGGCCTCGGCGATCTGTGCAAGCAGGTCCTGCTTCAGTTCGAGGTTCTCCGGGGCGCTCTCCTGGACGAACCCGACTCCGCGAACTGCCTCTTTCAGGTCAGTGTGGACGGTGAAGTTGTCCTTGGATGCGTTCTCGGCCAGACCGAGCGCGGTCAACGCCGGCCAGGCAGCGTCGATGAGTCTGCGCAGCTTCGCTTCGGCATCCGGGGAAGGATCCCACGCACGGACGCTCAGGCCGCGGGACAGGAAGTAGGCGGCCCAGCCGCCGCCGATGGTGCCCACGCCAACGCAGGCAACACTCGAGATGTCTTCGAACTTGGGGTAATCAACCATGCTTAGGCCGCCTTATCGAGCTTGAGGATTTCACGGGCTTCGTCCGGGGTGGCAACCGAGTGGCCCATCGATTCAACGATCGTGATGGCGCGTTCGGTCAACTGTGCGTTGGTGGCCTTGACCCCCCTGGACAGGTACAGGTTGTCTTCCAGGCCCACGCGTACATGGCCGCCAAGCAGCACCGATTGCGCGACCCACGGCATTTGGTTGCGGCCAATGGCAAACGAGGTCCACTGGGCGCCATCGGGCAGCATGTTCACCATGGCCTGCAGTAGGCCGGGATCGGTCGGTGCTCCGTAGGGGATGCCCATGCAGATCTGATAGAGCGGCGGGGGAGCGATGAGGCCCTCCTCGACCATGACGTTGGCAAACCACAGGTTGCCGGTGTCAAAGATTTCCATTTCCGGCTTCACCCCGAGGTCGCGGATCCGTGCGGCGCCTTCACGCAACATGTCGGGGGTGCTGACATAGAGCTGGGAGCCTTCGCCGAAGTTCAGCGAACCGCAGTCGATGGTGCAGATTTCGGGGCGAAGTTCCTCGACGTGGGCCAGGCGCTCCAAGCCGGAAACCAGATCGGTGCCCGGCATGTGCACGGTGGGGTTGGAGGGATCAATGAAAAGATCCCCGCCCATGCCCGCGGTCAGGTTGATCACCGGGTCCACGTCCGAGGCCTTCACCTGGCGCACGACCTCGCGGTACAGAGCCACGTCGCGTGAACCCTGGCCCGTTGCGATGTCCCGGACGTGGATGTGCACCACGGAGGCCCCGGCTCGGGCGGCGGCGATGGCGTCGGCAGCGATCTGGTCCGGGGAAACCGGAACGTGTTCGCTCCTCGAGGTCGTATCTCCGGCCCCGGTGAGGGCACAGGTGACGATGACTTTACGACTCATGATGTCGCTCCTTGCTGTTGGATGATGGTGCGGTCGATAAAACCACAAATGTTTGCGAACATTTGACTCGGAGTCAGGTTTCCGGTCAAGACCTGGATTCCCATGCCGTCAAACATGGCGGTCAACTCGGCGGTCAGGGTGCCGGGATCGACGGACACGAAATGCCCGGTTGTCTGGCCCGTCGCGATGATGTCGCGCACGGTCGATGTCCAACGCCTGTAGCCCGGGGAGTGGGTGCCAAGCCCCTCCTCGTTGACCGCCAGCTTGGTCCAGGTCTGCAGCCAGATGGACCATTCGGCACGGCCTTCCGCCCCAATCGGAAGCTGGAGCTCGATGAGCCGCTTAAGCTGCGCCACCGGATCCGTGATTGGTTGCAGCTCGGTCACCTGTCGGTCGTAGGCGAGCTTCACCGAGTAATGAAGAGTTTCGGCGAACAGCGCCTGCTTGGTGGGGAAGTAGTAATGCACCGTGGGTGTGCTGACGCCGATATCCTTGGCAATGTCAGCCATTCGGACCGCCGAATAGCCTTGTTCGGAGAACAACCACCAGGCTCGTTCGATGATGCTTCGACGTCGCTGGGCATGCTTTTCATCCTCCCGATGGCGCTGGGGAAGGATGTCTTGCGGCGGCGCAGCGGAGGGTGTCGGGCTCGAGTCCGACCCGGTGATTAGCCAATTGGCAGTCACCCCGGTCACCGTTGCCAGTGACACGATTTCCTCGCTGGTGAACTTTCTGGTTCCCCGGAGAGATTTGGAGAGCTTGGACTCTTCGAATCCTGTTCGGCGCGCGATCTCACGCTGCGGCAGGCCAGTGTTGCGAATGGCGTCACGAGTGCGCTCGGCTATTCCTGAGGGGAGGCTTTCTGGTTCAGGCATGTTGCAACACTAGGCGTAGTTTTGCGATTTAAGCAAGGCATCTGACTATAAGTCAGAAATTTATTGCGATTTTTCTGCCCATTCGATACGTGGAGGGTTTGCTTAACGCGGGCCGGCTTGAACCATGCTCCTGGTCGTTGAGTCGACGGAGTGCACCATCGACCGGGTAGCCGCCGATTCAGCAAACACCGTCGCAGGTGGTGCGACGGAGGGTTGTTTATCTACCGGGCATGGATTGTGTGGGAGCGATCGAGGATGGTGCGTGGACGGGGGAGGCACCCGCTGGCTGACGCATGAAGCAGGCGCCTCCGACATCGGGGCGCCTGCGGAGTTGGATGCTAAAAGAGCTGGCGCCAGTTCGTGGCGGCCAGGTCCAGCAATTCGTCGCCCTTGCCGGAAAAGACGGTACGGATTGCATAGAGCGCAAAGCCCTTGGCCTGCTCCGCGGAAATGGCCGGCGGCATCGA
This sequence comes from Paeniglutamicibacter sp., assembly GCF_046714615.1. Taxonomy (NCBI): domain Bacteria; kingdom Bacillati; phylum Actinomycetota; class Actinomycetes; order Micrococcales; family Micrococcaceae; genus Paeniglutamicibacter; species Paeniglutamicibacter sp. Next base: position 36,186 of record NZ_JBKKAP010000075.1, on the reverse strand, counting down.
GAGTTCCTGGCGATCGGTCACGACATCGACGAGGGCGGGTCCGTCATGGGCCAGGGCTTCACGCAGGGCCTGCGGCAGGTCCTGCGAATTCGCCACGCGGAACCCGCGGATTCCCATGGCCGTGGCGACGTCGGCGAAGTTCGGGTTGGACAGGTCCGTGGCGAAGGTGACGAACCCGGCGGCCTTCATTTCCAGCTCGACGAAGTTCAGCGAGGAGTTGTTGAAGACAACGATCTTGACCGGAAGTTTCGACTGCACCAGGGTGAGCAGGTCGCCCATCAGCATGGCCAGCCCGCCGTCGCCCGAGAGTGTCACGACCTGCCGGTCCGGATGTGAGGCTTGGACGCCGATGGCCTGGGGGATCGAGTTGGCCATGGTGCCGTGGTTGAAGGATCCCAGCAGCCTGCGCCGCCCGTTCATGGTGAGGTAGCGGGCTGCCCAGACCACCGGGGATCCGACATCCGCCAGGAATACGGCGTCTTCGTCCGCCAATTCGTCCAGGGTGCGGGCCAGGTATTGCGGATGGATCTTCGCGCCCTTGCGCGAGGGGGTGGCCAGGTCGTCGAGCTTCTCGCGGGTCTTGCGGTAGTGCTTCTGCGCGTCCTGCAGGTGCGTGGTGCCGGTCTTGCGCTCCAGCAGCGGGACCAGGACGTCCAGGGTGTCGGCCACGGTGCCGACCAGGCCGGCGTCGATCTTGGTGCGCCTGCCCAGCTGTTCCCCGCGCACATCGACCTGGATGATTTTCGCGTCCTGCGGGTAGAACTGCTGGTAGGGGAAGTCGGTGCCCAGGAGCAGGATGGTGTCCGCGGCGTCCATGGCCCGGTACCCGGAGGCGAAGCCGAGCAGGCCTGTCATCCCGACGTCGTAGGGATTGTCATATTCGATGTGTTCCTTGCCGCGCAGCGCGTGCACCACCGGGGCGCCCAACACCCCGGCAATGTTCACCACCTGCGCGTGGGCCCCGGCAACGCCGGCTCCGGCCAGGATGGTGACCCGCTTGGCGGCGTTGAGCAGGCCTGCCGCGCGGGCAAGGTCCTCGGCGTGGGGCAGGACCGCCGAACGGCTGGCGGTGATCACCGAGACACCGGTGCCCTTGGCCTCGGCCAGGGCGACGTCCCCGGGGATGACCAGCACCGCGACCCCGCGCCGCTCGACCGCGGTGCGCATGGCGATCTCCAGCAGCCGCGGCATCTGCTCCGGGGCGGAGACCGTCTCGCAGAACACGCTGGCCTCACGGAAGAGCTCGGCCGGGTGGGTTTCCTGGAAGTAGTTGCTGCCGATTTCGGACGTGGGGATGTGCGCCGCGATGGCCAGCACGGGGACGCGGTTGCGGTTTGCGTCGTAGAGGCCGTTGATCAGGTGCAGGTTTCCCGGTCCGCAACTTCCGGCGCAGACCGTGAGGTTCCCCGTCATTTCCGCTTCGGCGCCGGCGGCGAATGCGGCGGTCTCCTCGTGCCGAACCGGCAGCCAGGCGATGGACCCGTCCTTGCGCATGGCGTCGGTGAGCCCGTTGAGTGAATCTCCGGCCACCCCGTAGATCCTTTTGACTCCGTTGGCCTTGAGGGTTGCGATCATGGTTTCGGCGACAGTTGGCATCGGTATCTCTTCCTGCGGGTCGGGGCGATTGTTCCTCACCCTACGCGGGCGACTCGGGGCCCGCCAAGGGGTCGGTGCTGGTCACCAGGCGTATTGCCGCCGGTCCGATTGTGGTCCGCGTCGCATTGCTGGTTAAGCTGGAAACCGGACATACGGTGGCATTGTTGCCACGGGAACGAGGGGCAAGGACCATGACGCAAACGGCGGCCGAACAGAATCTTCCGGAACTCGCGGTGGGCGATTTCTACTACCTTCCCACCGGCGTGGGCACCTACCGCTCCACCGTGCACGCCCAGGGCGCCTGGAACCCGCACGAGCAGCACATGGCTCCGGCCACCGGGGTGTTGGTTCACGCCCTGGAGCTTTTCGAGCCGCGCAGCGACATGCGCATGGCACGGGTGAGCCTGGATATCCATGGGATCATCCACGGCGGGGAGTTCGAGGTTCTGACCCGGATGATCCGCCCGGGCCGCACCATCGAGCTCATCGAGGCCCAGATGGTTTCGCAGGGGCGCACCTGCATCGTGGCCCGCGGCTGGCGCCTCAAGACTCTGGACAGCTCCGCGGTGGCGGCCACCGAGGACGCCCCGGTCATCCACCCCGAGGAGCTTGCCGCCTTCGTCGGCATGTCGCCGTGGCCCGGCGGGTATATCCGTGGCCTGGAATTCCGTGGCGCCGACGGACACCGCCCGGGCAAGGGCGTGGTGTGGATGCGCAACGACTTCGAGATGGTGGCAGGCACCCACACCTCGGACCTGGTCAGGCTGCTGGGGATGGTGGACACCGCCAACGGTGTGGCGCCGCGCGTGGAACCGGGTCCCGGCTCCTGGATGTTCCCGAACGTGGACCTGCAGATCCACATGCACCGCAAGCCTGCGGGGCAGTGGCTGGGGATCGAGGCCCAGCAGACCTATGGAACCGACGGCATCGGGCTGACCAGTGCCGTGCTGCACGATGTGCACGGGCCGTTCGGGCGCAGCGAACAGATCCTCACCGTGCGTCCGGCCCCGGCAGGCCTCTAGCGCTCGAGGCCAGGTGGCCCGGGGGCGTTCGACCGGTCGACTAACGTGAAAGTAGCCTTCCAGCGGCCGGAGGCGGGGCGTGTTCCCGGTTTCTGCTGATGATGTTCGGTGGCGGCACCTGTGCTGAATCGAGCTTGCCGGCGACACGGACCTTGAGCAGAAACGCCACCACCATTTGACTCCGCCTGATCGCCTGGGGACGCCCGCCGCGTCCTCAACCGGTGAAGGCATTGGCCGTCGCCTGACGGAAGCACCGGGCGCGGGAATGTGACCGCAACCCGTGGGCAGGTTTTCACGACCGCCGGCCTCCGTTCCCGGCTGGCACGTGGTCTCGCGCAAGGTCCCTCATTTGGGCCGGAGAGTTCGCCGCGGTAGATTCTTGGACCGCAACGCACCCGCGGCCCGAAATGTAGGCCCGAGAGTGTTGCATACGTTCTTGGAACGCCACGGGTCAAGCATTTGGGGGCTCGCCCTCAGCGTACTGAGTAGCGAGCCCCAACGTGCTGTATCAAAAATGTATGCCTACGCCGCTACAGGGTTGGATGTGGGATCAGGCAACGGAGCCTTCGCGCTGATGAGGCAAGACTTCAATGTCTTCCGCTACGTCGATGAACATGTCCTTGCGTCTGATAGCCATGGTGCAAACGGCGCTGACCACGGTGATGGCCAGGATGTAGGCGACGATCAGGCCAAGGCCACCATTCGCTTCGCGGAGCAAGAATGCCAGCAGAAGCGGAGTCATGCCCGATGCGAAGATCCCGGAGACCTGGTAGACCACGGAAATTCCGCTGTATCGGACTCTGGTCGGGAAGAGCTCCGAGAAGAGCGCTGCTTCCGGCGCGTAGATTATGGGGTAGATAATCCCCAGCACGATTACGATGGTTCCGACGACGACCAGCGTGTTTCCGGTACCCATGAGCAGCAGCGCGGGGTAAGTGATGGCTCCAAGTATGAGAACTCCAGCCGTGTACATCTTGCGTCGGTCAATGTGATCGGAGACCTTTCCCATGATCGGAATGGCAACCACCATCGTTATGGCAGCAGCCATTACTGCCAGAAGTATGGTGTTCTTCTCCAACTTAAGGGTCCCGGTGCCGTAGGCAATGACGAATACCGCCCAGAGATTGAACGCGACCCCTTCCGCCCAGCGGCTGCCCATGCCCAAGAAGATGTGTCGGCGATTCTTGGGGTTCTTCATCAGTTCAAGTGCCGGGATGGTTGCTTTCGCCTCCACGGATGCCAGCTTGCGGAACGCGGGGGTTTCCATGACCTTGAGTCGGATGAATAGCCCGACCCCAACCAATACCGCGCTGAGCATGAACGCGATGCGCCAACCCCATGCGAGGAACGCGTCGTCGGTCAATAGCCCGCCTAGCAAGGCAAATACGCCTGTGCCCAGGACCAGCCCGATGGCTAGGCCGATCTGTGGGAAGCTGCCGTAGAATCCTCGTTTCCCTTGTGGGGCGTACTCGACGGCCATGAGCACTGCGCCTCCCCACTCGCCGCCAACGGCAACACCTTGGGCGATGCGCATGATTATCAGGAGGATTGGTGCGGCAACGCCGATGGCTTCGTAGGACGGAATGACCCCGATGAGGAACGTCGCAATGCCCATGATGAACATCGTGGTCACCAATGTGGTCTTTCGGCCAATCTTGTCGCCGATGTGCCCAAAGACCAATCCGCCGATGGGTCGGGCAACAAAGCCGACGGCAAAAGTCGCAAACGCGAGCAGTGTCCCGATGAGTGGATCGGCGGTCGGGAAGTAGAGCTTGTCGAAGACCAACCCAGCGGCCATGCCATAGAGGAAGAAGTCATACCACTCGACGGTTGTGCCAACCACGCAAGACAGCATGACCGTTCGGATGTCCTTTTTGGAGAACTCCGTTTGCGCCGGGCTCCCGGCCGCGGCGCTCACAACGACTCCCGGAAGATCGCTTTCAGTGCCTCGCGGGACACGGGGCGCGGGACGACCGCTAGCTGCCGTGTCTGTTTCATGGTTCCTTCAACCAGGATGTCCAAGTCCTCTTCGCCGTAGCCGAAGCTTCGGAGGCCTGCAGGCATTTCAATGTCCGTCATGAGCTCGGTGAGCACGTGAGCCAGCGCGTCGGCGCCGTCGGTGGTCGTGAACGTCTGGCCGCTGAGAAGCTCCGCGGCACGGAGGTGGCGCACAGGGTCACCGGCGTAGGTCCAGCGGAAGACCGCCGCTGCCGTCGCCGACACAGCTTGGCCGTGGGGGACCATGGGCATCGCCGGGTAGCCTTCCGCCTGGTAGTTTTTCACGGCTCCCGCAATTGGGTAGGCGTTGGCGTGCGGCAAGTGGGTTCCGGCATTTCCAAAGCCCGTGCCTGCCGAGGTGGACGCAAGGGACATTTGGTAGCGGGCCTCCAAATCGCGCCCGTTCATGACCGCCCGGCGCAAGTATTTGCCGACCAGCCGAAGTGCTTGTTCGCACCAGATGTCACTGATGGGGTTGGCTCCGCAGAATGCGGGGCGTTTTGTTGGGTCCTCGGGTGCAGGCTTGGAATCGAAGGAGACGCTGGTGTAGCTCTCCAGGGCGTGGGACAAAACGTCCATGCCACTGGCCGCAGTAACCTGTCGTGGCAGCGAGACAGTCGTCAACGGATCAACGATGGCCATGGTGGGGCGGAGCTTGGCGTGGCTGATGCCAGCCTTCAAGTGCAGTCCGAGGAAATCGATGACGCAGATGGAAGTTGATTCGGAGCCCGTCCCGGATGTGGTTGGCACCGCGATGAGTGGTTTCAGGGGCAACCATGGCGCTTTCCCTGCGCCAATGGGGGCCGTGACGTAGTCAAGTAGTTCGCCCGGATGCGTGGTGAGAAGGTTGACGGCCTTGGCCGTATCGATGGCGGACCCGCCGCCGACGGCTATGTAGCAATCCCAGTCATGTTCACGAGCGAAGGCAACCGCGTGGTTGATGCTTTCATCGGTCGGCTCGACCGATACGCCATCAAAGACCTCCGTCTTGATTCCGGCAGCAACGAGTGTTTGTTCGATTTGGTCGGGAATGCCGGTATCGCGTACGCCTGCGTCGGTGATCACAAGGCAGGATTGTGCGCCCAATCCCGCGACTTCAAACCCAATTTCCTTGAGAGCTCCAACACCAAACTTGAGCGGTGGGGCGGCCCAAGTGAAGATTGTTTCATTCGTGGTCTGTTCGAACATTCGAAACCCCTTTGGTTCACTATGTGGGGAGGGTCCCCACATCATGGGGTCCACCATACGCACAGAAGTTATTGGCTGTGAAGTGGATCACGAACATTTTTTTGATATTCCTTGGTGCTCGGTTCGATGTCCTGCCCGCTTCCGGACAGGCAAATCCCGTGGAAGGTGCTGCAGCGGGGGCAAGCTAGGGGGCCAGAGGGCGGTCCAGGGGAACGAAGTTCGAAGCTTCCCGTGCCGCAACCATTATTCGTTGACCGAGTTCGCTGACGCGAGAGGTTGGCATTCTCACGGCAGGTACTTGGATGACGATGGCTGCTTGGGCATTTCCGAAGGCGTCAAGAACCGGAGCGCCGACGCTGCGAACACCCTCGACGTTTTCCTGTTCATCAATACTGAAACCGCGTTCACGGGTTTCCTGAATGACTTGTTCGAGGTCCGTGCGAGTTCCCAGCGAATGGGGCGTTACTTTTTCCAGGCGCGTCGGCAATGTGCCTAGATAGTCTGATGCGTTCGGGGAAAACGCCAGGATTGCCTTGCCGGACGCCGTCGTGTATAGCGGGAACCGCGCGCCAGTGTGCTGCTCGAAGCGAAGTGGAAGAGTGGATTGAACCCGCAGCATCACCACGGATTCGTGGGATTCCCTGATGGATAGATTGACGGATTCTTCTGTTTCCTGGTTTAGCCGCTTGAGGATTGGCAGCATCTTGTCCAAGCCGAATCCGCGCTGGGCGGCTTGGCCCAGCAGAACGGCGCCGCTGCCGAGAAAGTATGAATCGGTCTGTGGGTTTCGTGCCACGAGGCGCTCGGCGGCCAGTGCCCTCATGATGCGGTTGGCCGTTCCTGAGGAGAGGCCGAGCTTTTCGGCAACTTCACTGATTGACTGTTCTGTTCCAGTTTCGCTCAACAGACGCAACACGCTAAGGGCGCGCCCTACGGCTTGTGTTCCTGTGGGGGGAGCTTCAGTCATACGCTGAGTCTAGCAACTGGGCATTTTGAACGAACTTTCAGTGTTTTACCTGCGGCATCGCAGAGGAAGTAGGCCTGATCCGCCGCTCAGCGACATCCCGGAGGGTTTGAGCCTGCCCACGGAAACAATCGTGGCGGGTGTGCCGGCCCCGGCAGGTCTTTAGCCGTTCAGGCCAGGTTGCCCGGGGAGTTTGCGAGCGCCCGCTCGGCCCGCCGGAATGCCGATTCGAGTTCGATGACGGCCTGCGGGTAGTCGACTCCCGGGCCATCGGATTCCGGGGCGGGCCGCCGGTGGCGCAGGTGCTCGGCCCGCGCCAGGGCCCTGGCCAATGCGGCCGTCTCCGGGACGTGCACGTCGTTCATCCCCGGGTTCTCGATGGCGGCGGCCGGGTCCAGTTCGTACCGGCTCCACGCCCTGAGCACCAGGTCGTGTCGCGCCTCGCAGGCCGAGCGCGCGGCGGCAAGCCTGGATGCTGCTTCCGCGGCGGCTCGCCGTTCGGCTTCGCGCGTGAGATACCTGCCGGTGGCAAGGCAGCTGCCGGAAACCGCCGCCAGCACCGCAACCCCGGCCAACGGGTTCAGCACTGCGGCGCCCAGGGCCAGCGGGGCCAGCACGCTCAGACCGGAGAAGCCGTACCAGAACCGGGCATCCGGATCCTGCTTCAGGGTGGGCCCGGAGACCATGAGCCATGTTGTTCCGATGCCCACGAGCATGGCGAACAAGCCAAGTGTTGGGGCCAGCACACGCCACCTCCGGGTCCACGGCCCGGCGTCGCGAAATTCCGGACCTCCTGGTCCATTGCAACCCGAACCGCAACGATGGTCAAGGGGGGTGCGCCGCGGAATCGGCTCAGGACGTGGTGGTGGCCAACACTGCCTTGAGCGCCTTCTTCTTCATCGGGCAGAATCCGGCGTCCAGGTGCCGTGCTCGGATGTGCCGATCGGCACGGAAGAGTGCGTAGCCGCGCTTGAGCAGGAACAGCAGCGGCTTGCGCCGCTCCCGCACATCACGCACGAAGCGCCGGGCCGCGGTGCCAACAGCCGAAACCTCGATGTAGTACGCCTGCACCGGCACGCCGAGGCGCTGCAGCGGCGCCAGGATCTCGGAAACGAAGATCCCCTCGGCGACCAAAGGCCCGCCGTTGAGTTCGATCCCGCGCATCGAGTCGTAGCTGGAGGTGCTGATCGAATAGTTCGGCACCTGGGTCGCCCCGTTTTCGAGCAGTTCGATGAGGGCATCCACGGCCAGGGCGCAATTCCAGGTGCCCGGATGGTCCCAGTCGATTTCGCCGTAGCCGGTCTGCGGCAACGGGGCATCGGGGGTGTGCTCGGAGATCTCGCGGTAGAAGTTGTCCAGCTCCACGTGGGGTCGGCCGAAGCGCTGGGCCAGGTAGGACTTTCCGGATCCGGAGGCCCCTCCCAGCAAGATCAGGGGTGAATGTTGTTTCGGCACGACATCCATTATTCACCGCCGCGCATCCGGACCTAGAATCGTGCCCATGAGTCTTTGGAATCCCGATGTCGATCACCGGCTGAACGTTCGCATCGAGGAGCCCTCCGGGGATCCGGAGGCGGACCTGAAGGCAGGGATCGGGCTACTCACCGCGGTGCGCGACGGGGATGCGCCGGCGGCGCTGCGGATCTACCGGCCGGACCCGACCCTGGCGTTCGGGCAACGCGACGTGCGCCTGGACGGCTATGCGCTGGCAGTGGCGCGGTCGCTGGAACACGGCTTTGCCCCGGTGGTGCGCAAGGCCGGGGGACGCGCGGCCGCCTACCACCGCGGCACGGTGATCGTGGACCATGTCGAACCCGCCGCCGAGGCCATGATGGGGCACCAGCACCGCTTCAAGGTCCTGGGTGCCCTCTACGCCGAGGCCCTGCGCCGCGGCGGCATCGACGCGCGGGTGGGGGAAATCGCCGGGGAGTACTGCGCCGGGGAATACAGCGTCCACGGGATGCCGGGGACGGCGTCCCGAACGCGGAACGCCGTGAAGCTGGTGGGTACCGCGCAGCGCGTGGTGTCCGGGGCCTGGCTGTTTTCCAGCGTGTTCGTGATCGAGGATTCCTCGCCCATCCGGGCGTTGCTGGACGACGTCTACCAGGCCATGGAAATCCCGATGGACCCGGCCACCGTTGGTGCTGCCGATGACCTGCTTCCCGGGTACACGACCGAGAGGTTCATCGCGGACCTGCTGGCCGAGTATGCGCTGCATGCGGAGCTTGTCGGGGCGTAGCCGCAGCCCTCAATGCCAGCGCCTGCCCACGGCCAGGCCCGCCCAGAATGCGGCGGCGCAGGCGGCCAGGACGACTAGCAGCCAGCTGGTGATCTGCAGCGGGCCGAGAAAAAGCATGCCCGGGTCGAACGCGCCCCCGCTCATGGGCGCGTAGGCGAACCAGCCGAAATCGGCGACCTGCCCACTGCCCGAGACCAGTGTCGCGACGCCCGCCAGCAAGGCGGCCACCGCAGCCAGTGCCACAATCCTCCGTAGGGCTTTTCCTCGTGGACCCCGTGGTGCATGGCCCATCTCCGACGCATCATTCAGGTGCTTCAGTCTGCCCTTCCTCCGCGTCGAAGGCCATGTGGGAGAGTGCTTTTACGAGGACTGGGGAGCCCGGGAGAGGTAGACATCGGCGAGGTCAGGAGTGTGGCCTGTAACATGCTACTGTGTGTGAGAACACAAATTTCCCCCTATTCGAAAGGTGCTGCCCATGGGTGTGCTGGCACTCGGCGTTTTCATCGCAGTCACAGTACTCATCAACGTCGTGTTGAAACGACGTATCTCCGAAGCCCTGATTATTGCGTTGATCGCCTGCGCCCTGGTTGGCGGCGCAAGTGCGCCGAAGTTGCTCTACGATGCGGTCGCCGAGGGCTTTCGGTCCGAGGTCACGTTTGCCGGTCTGGCATTCGTCTTCATGGGCGTCATCGTTGCCTCCACGGGATTGATCGAACGGCTTATCCACATCCTGAACTCAATGTTCGGGCGCGTACGCGGCGGATCGGCCTACGTTTCGACGCTGGGTTCGGCTGCCATCGGCTTGGTGGCGGGCTCCACCGCCGGAAACACCGCCACCGTGGGATCGGTGACGATCCCATGGATGAAGGAAAACGGGTGGTCCTCCACGCGCAGTGCCACCCTGGTGGCAGGCAACTCAGGTTTGGGTGTGGCACTGCCTCCCAACAGCACGATGTTCATCCTGTTGGCCATGCCTGCAGCCGTGGGTGTTGCCACCGGGCAGGTGTACGTTGCCCTGGGGGTTGCCGGTGCCTATTGCGTGCTCTACCGCATGGTGTTGGTCTTTTTCTGGACCCGCAGGGACAACATCCCGCTCCCTGATACGACGAATCTGACCCCGCTCCGCACCGCGCTGCACGAGGGCTGGCGCTCGTTGCTGATCTTCGTTGGCATTGCGGTTCCGGTCGCCGTGACTTTCGGCCCGCTGTACGAATTCCTTGCCACCGAGGACGTCATTGGCAAATCCAACATGTCCGCAATCTCCATCATCGTATGGGTGCCGATCCTCATCTCAGTGATTGCCCTGATCGAGGGGCGAAAGCGGCTCTTTGCCAGCAAGGCCGCGTTCGGGAAGCTGTTGAACAAGGAGATCCCGCAGTTTGCCACCGTCGGCGTCTCGCTGTTTGCTGCCTTGAGCGCGTCCAACATCATGGAAGCGCTCGGTGTGGGTCCCCAGCTCAGCGAATTCCTGGGAGGGCTGTCCCTGCCCAAGGCGGCCATCGTGGCGATCGTCTGCATCATGGCCGTCATCGTTGCCACTCCGCTGTCCTCGACCGCGAGCGCCGCAGCCATCGGGGCACCTGCCGTGATGGCGCTGGCCTCCGTGGGCGTGCACCCCGTGGTTGCCATTATTACTGTGTTGATCTGTACCTCAACCGAGGGGGCCTCGCCGCCCGTGGGTGCGCCGATCTACTTGGCCGCCGGCCTGGCCGAGGCCAACCCCACCAGGATGTTCATGCCGCTGATTACCTATTTCGTGATCCCCGTCGTGGTGATTGCCTGGCTGTTGGGCATGGGCTGGTTGCCCATCCCGTTCTAAGACGAAGGAGACACTATGAAATTCATCAAGCTTATGTTCTTGCTGTTTCTAGCTGCATTTATGCTCGGCGGCCTCATTTTGGTGACCGGCCAGATCGTAGGGGTGCTGACGCTCAATGGCGCACTGGTTGGCGGCAGCAAGGATGTCCTATCCGGGATCACCTTTGCCGCCGCGACGGCCGCGGGGCTCTGCGCGTTCGTGCTGCAGTACTCCAAGTCACCGGTGGCCGAGGAAGACTAGTAGCCCTGCGTCAGGTCCGTCCATAGCTGGTCGGGATTCAGGTCCAGACCCTGCGCGGCGATGGCCTGCGTAACCAAAAGCCGCCCGGTCCGTGTGAGGTGATCCCGCATGGCCGCGGCGGCTTTTGCGCTTTGGCCCGCTTTGACGGCCTCGATGATGGGTGAGTGCTCCTCGATGATGTCGGCTAGGGTGCGCTGCTTGCCTGCAGTTGAGACGCCAAGAAGGCGAGTTGCCACGCGAAGCCGGTTGACAATGTCGCGTCCGCGGTTCGATCGCGCCGCGCCCAGGATCAAGTCGTGCAATTCCTGGTCGAAGGCGAAGAATTCGTCTTCGGCGTCGGCCTCAGCGGCCGTGCGCATCTTTTTCTCGAGGGCCACCAAGGCCTCGGTGAGTTCCGGTGTACAGGAAGTCGCTGCGCGTGAGGCTGCTGGAACCTCAAGGGCAAGCCTTAGTGAAAAGATTTCCGCAACGTCATACGGGCTGGTGGGAATGATGCGAAAACCGCGGTTGCGCGCGAATTCGATCAGGCCCGCCTCTTCGAGGCGCAGCAGTCCGTCGCGGACGGGAGAGCGGGATATGCCCAAAAGGTCAGCGATTTGATACACGCTGTACAGCTTTCCCGTTTCGAGTTCGCCGGAAATCACCGCGGCGCGCACGAAATCCATGACCTGGTCGGTCAAGGTCGCCCCACGCTGCGGCAAGGGGGATGAGGCAGGACTAGTCATGTCCTGATTCTCTCACCCATCTCGGCGACTGGACGCGTCATTTCGCCCACGGCATCTTTCATATGCCTGTAACATGTTACTCTGGTTTCAATTGCCCAACGAGAGGTCCTTCTTATGGAAACCCTTCCGCTTACATCCCCGCCGACATCGGCGAGCGCCGAGATGCGCTCCCGGCTGCGAACTGACATGACCACCCGTGCCGCCTACATCTCCGACGCCTCTATTTTCAGGCGTGTCCCGGCGGCCGTGCTGGAAGTGCGCAGTGACGACGATATCGCCGAAGCCCTGGGCTATGCGCAGGAGCAGGGACTGAGCGTCACGATGCGCGGCGGCGGGACCTCGGTTGCGGGCAACGCGATCGGCGAGGGCCTGGTCCTCGACACCTCGCGCCACTTCAACAAGATCCTGGAGATCGATCCGGTTGCCCGAACCGCTCGCATCCAGCCCGGGGTGATCTGCGATGCCCTGCGAGATGCGGCAGCCGAATTCGGGCTGACCTATGGTCCGGATCCCTCCACCCACAGCCGCTGCACCGTGGCGGGCATGGTGGCGAACAATGCCTGCGGGTCCCACTCGCTGGCCTGGGGAACGGCTGCGGACAATGTCGAATCGGTCAAGGTCATGCTGGCCGACGGTTCCACCGTCACCCTCGGTTCAACTGGCACCGATGACCACGAGCTCAATGTCGAACTGAAGAAGTTGCGGGATGCGAACCTGTCCACGCTGCGCACCGAATTGGGACGCTTCCCCCGCCAGGTCTCCGGCTACGGGTTGCACTACCTGTTGCCGGAAAACGGGTTCAACACCGCCCGCGCCTTTGCCGGCACCGAGGGCACCTGCGGGGTGATCACCGAGCTCACCGTGAAGCTGGTTCAAAAGCCCAAGGCCACTGCCCTGACGGTGCTCGCCTTCGAAACCGTCTTTGATGCGGCCGCCGCGGCCGCGACCATGCGACGGCCGGGCATCACCACGGCGGAGGGCATGGGCGGGGATCTCCTTGATGCCCTGCGTTCGCGCCCCGGCCAGGAGCTGGCCGGTTCCGAGCTTCCGGGCATGAGCGGACCCTACGGATCGATCGAGCGGGCCGGTGGTTGGCTCTTCTGCGAAACGGCCGGGGACACCCCCGAGGGCGCGCGTGCCCTGGCCGAGGCACTTGCCGCCGAATACCTGGCCGCGGATGCCGTCAGTGCCATAGACGCCGTGGTAGTCACCGAGCACGCTTCGGCCCGGGCGCTGTGGCGTATCCGCGAGGCATCTGCCGGTATCGTGACCCGGCTCCCGGACGGGGGAGAGGCCTGGCCTTCCTGGGAGGACTCGGCAGTTCCTCCCGAGCACCTTGCCGACTACCTGCGTGATCTCTATGCCTTGATGGCCGAGCACGGTCTGCGCGGCATCCCCTTTGGGCACTTCGGGGAGGGATGCGTGCACGTGCGCATCTCCTTCACCCTGGGAACCGAGGAAGGCATGGGGATCTTCCGCTCCTTCATGGAGGCAGCGGCCGAGACCGTCGCCCGCTACGGTGGATCGCTTTCCGGCGAACACGGGGATGGCCGTGCCCGCTCCGAACTGCTGGACCGGATGTACAGCCCCGAGGCCATGAACGCGTTCAAGGGCTTCAAGAAAATCTTCGACCCGACCGACCTGTTCAATCCCGGGGTGCTCATCGATCCGGAAACGATCGATGACAGACTGCGCCCCGGGCCCGGGCAGCGCAAGCACGAACTGTTGCCTGTTCACGTGCTCTCCCGCGATCGCGGCTCGCTGGTCAACGGCGTCAACCGCTGCGTCGGGGTCGGGTTGTGCCGCTCGGACGAGGGAGCGATGTGCCCCTCCTTCCAAGCCACCGGCGACGAGGTGCACTCCACGCGGGGTCGGGCACGGGTGCTGTCGGAGATGTTCCGCGGCGAGTCCCTGCCCTCGGCCTACAAATCCGAGGAGGTCAAGGAGGCATTGGACCTGTGCCTGTCCTGCAAGGCCTGTGCCTCCGAATGCCCGGTGAACGTGGACATGGCCACCTACAAGTCCGAATTCCTGCACCGCTTCTACGAGAAGCGGCTGCGCCCCATGGCCCACTACACCATGGGCTGGCTGCCGTTGCTCACCCGGATCCTGCATCTGGTCCACGGGGCTGCCGGTGCCACCAACGCGCTGCTGCGGCTCAAGCCGGTCGAACGCCTGGTCAAGAAGCTTGGCGGAATCGAACCGACGCGCAAGATGATCTCCTTCGCCCCCGAGTCCTTGCAGACCTGGTCCAGGAAACGCGGCAACACCCCTGCGGGCGAGGCCGGGACCGTGGTGCTCTGGCCGGACTCCTTCAACAACCACCTGGACACCAGCCCCGGCAAGGCTGCGGTCGAGGTGCTCGAGGCCCTCGGATACACGGTCATCATCCCCGACGGATTCGTCTGCTGCGGGCTAACCTGGCATTCCACCGGGCAGCTGGATGCGGCCCGCAGGGTCATCCGGCACACGCTGAAAGTCATGGAGCCGCTGCTCGAGGCCGGCTACCCGGTCATCGGGCTGGAGCCCTCCTGCACCGTGATGCTCGGCCACGAAATCACCGAGCTCGTTCCGAACGACCCGCGAGCGGCCGCCCTGGCCGCAGCGGTGGTTCCCTTCGGCGAACTGGTGGCCAGACACGTCCCGGTCGACGGGAAACCAAGTGTGGCATGGCCCTTCGGCAAGCTCAATGTTGGCGCCGTCTCCCAGGTACACTGCCACGAACGCTCCCAGGGCGACCATTCGCCATCGGCCAAGGTGCTCGCCTCCGTGGGCATTGATGAGCGCGAGATCGAAACCGGGTGCTGCGGGCTGGCCGGAAACTGGGGGTTCGAGCCCGGACACGCCGAGCTCTCCCGCACCCTCGGCGAGCGCGAGCTCTTCCCCGCGATCCGTGGGCGGGCGACGGGCGATTTGGTGCTGGCCGACGGATTCTCCTGCCGCACCCAGATCTCCGAGGGCACCGATGCCTCGGGACTGCACCTGGCTCAGGTGCTCGCCGCCGCACGCCTGGATCCCACGCGGAGCTAGTCGCCGGCCACTGGCTGGGGAGCCCCCGGGCAGCGCATGCACACACCGTGTGCATGGGTGTGCATTGCATGGCGGGACGGACCGGGCAATACTCGGCCTAATGCACCGAGCATTGCCCGACCCTCCGGAGGTACCTGACATGGCCGAGATGCCGGCACCCACCCACTATCCGCCGCTGGCCGCCGAGCAGGCCTCCCTGGTCACCGGGGCCTCCCATGTACTCGACGGCGGGTGGAACGCCTGATGCGCGCCGCGATCCTGCGCGAGCTGCCCAGACAAGGAAGCGGCAGCTATGCCGAGAGCCTGCCGCTGGCCATCGAGGAACTGGCCACGCCGCTCCCGCGCGCCGGGGAGGTCGGCGTGGAGATCATCTATTCCTCCCTGTGCCATTCGGACCTCTCGGTCATCAACGGCTCCCGTCCCCGTCCGCTGCCCATGGCCCTGGGCCACGAGGCGGTCGGACGGATCGCCTCCCTGGGCGCGGGAGTGGGACACCTGGAAATCGGCACCAAGGTCGTGCTGGTCTTCGTGCCCGGCTGCGGCGAATGCCGCGCCTGTGCGGCCGGGCGCCCGGCCCTGTGCCACAGGGCCGCGGTGAGCAACGCCGCCGGGGACCTGCTCCACGGGCCCGCGCTGCTGCGCGGGGCCGGCGGGGAACGGATCAACCACCACCTGGGAGTATCCGCCTTCGCCGACCACGCTGTGGTCGCCGCCGAATCGGTGGTGCCGATCGATGAGGACGTGCCCGACGAGGTGGCTGCCATGTTCGGCTGTGCGGTGCTCACGGGCATCGGGGCCATCAGGCACACCGCCCGGCTGGAAAAGGGACAATCGATGATCGTCTACGGACTCGGTGCCGTGGGGCTGGCGGCGGTCATGGGGGCGGTGCTTGTGGGCGCCGGCAGCATCATCGCCATCGATCCCAACACGGCAAAGCACGAACTCGCCCTGGCCACCGGGGCCACCGCCGTCGGGACGCCCGAGCAGGCCCGGGCACTGGTCGCCGAGGCCACAGGTGACGGGGTCGATGTGGCGATCGAGGCCTCGGGCTCGGCCCGGGTGATCGGCGAGGCGCTTCATGTGCTGACCCGCGGAGGAGCGGTGGTCTGCGTGGGGCTGCCGCACCCGGATGCGGAACTCACGGTTCCGGCGCTGACCTTCGCCGGGGCGGGCAAGCGCCTGCTGGGCTCCTACATGGGGGACGCCAGACCCGCCGAGGACATCGCCTTCTTCGTCAGGGCCTGGCGCGAGGGCAGGCTCCCGGTCCACCTGCTGCACAGCGACACCCGCCCGCTGGAGGAGATCAACCAGGCCCTGGACGCGCTGGCCGAGGGCCGGGTCATTCGCCGACTGCTGAAACCCTGATGCAAGCGCAGGAACCAAAGACCCCGTAAAAAGGGTGTGGGCGGCAAGGGAACGGTTTCCCGTTCACTTGCCGCCCACCCCGGGGTCTTGCGCGTGTGGCTAGTGCCCGCGCTTGATCCATTCATCCAAGTTCGGGGCCTCGGCCCCGATGGTGGTGGCATCTCCGTGGCCTGTGTTCACCACAGTGGTGGCCGGGAGGGTGAGGAGGCGTTCGCGGATCGAGTCGACGATGGTCTCGAAGCTCGAGTAGCTGCGCCCGGTCGCGCCCGGTCCGCCGTTGAACAGCGTGTCGCCGGAAAACACGGTTCCCAGGGACTCGGCGTAGAAGCAGGTCGATCCGGGGGAGTGCCCGGGGGTGTGCAGTGCCACCAGGGTGGTGCCGGCAACCTCGAACGTGTCACCGTCGGTGATCTCTGCATCAGCTGCGGTGCCCGGGAAAATGGCTTCCCAGAGCATCGCATCGGCCGGGTTCAAGTGCACAGGTGCCTGGACCAGGTCCGCGAATTCGCGGGCGTAGCGGATGTGGTCATCGTGCCCGTGGGTCAGCAGCACTGCCTTGACCGTGCGGTTGCCCACGGCTTCCTTGATCCTGGCAGGCTCGTGGGCCGGATCGATCACGAAGACCTCATTCTCGTCCCCGATGATCCACACGTTGTTGTCCACGTCCCAGGTTCCACCGTCGAGGCTGAAGGTGCCCGAGGTGACGAGGTTTTGGATCTGTGCGCTCATTAGAGCTCAACCACCGAGCGCAGGACCTTGCCCTCGCCCATCTTGGTGAAGGCTGCCTCGATGTCGCCCAGTCCGATGCGCTCTGAGACGAACGCATCCAGGTCCAGGCGGCCGAGCTTGTACTGCTCGACCAGCATCGGGAAGTCGCGGCTTGGCAGGCAGTCGCCGTACCAGGAGGATTTCAGCGATCCGCCGTGGCCGAAGACATCCAGCAGCGGCAGCTCCAGCTTCATCTCCGGGGTCGGGACGCCCACCAGCACCACGCGGCCGGCGAGGTCGCGGGCGTAGAACGCCTGCTTGTAGGTTTCCGGGCGGCCCACGGCCTCGATGACCACGTCGGCGCCGAAGCCGCCGGTGACGGCCTTGATGCCCTCGACAGCGTCGGAGGTCTTGGAGTTCACGGTGTGCGTGGCACCCATCTTGGTGGCCATGGCCAGCTTGTCATCATCGATGTCCACCGCGACGATGGTGGTGGCCCCTGCAAGCTTCGCGCCGGCGATGGCGGCGATGCCGACCCCGCCGCAACCGATCACTGCCACGGACTCGCCGCGCTTGACCTCGCCGGTGTTCATGGCGGCACCGATGCCGGCCATCACGCCGCAGCCCAGCAAGCCCACGGCTGCGGGATCGACGTCCTCATCGACCTTGGTGCACTGCCCGGCGGCGACCAGGGTCTTCTCGGCAAACGCGCCGATGCCCAGGGCCGGCGAGAGCTCGGTGCCGTCCTCCAGGGTCATCTTCTGCGAGGCGTTGGCGGTGTTGAAGCAGTACTGCGGGGTGCCCTTGGCACAGGCGCGGCACTGGCCGCAGACCGCGCGCCAGTTCAGGATCACGCGGTCGCCGACGGCGACGTTGTTCACGCCTTCGCCGATCTTGGAGACCACGCCGGTGGCCTCGTGGCCCAGCAGGTACGGGTAGTCGTTGCCGATGCCGCCGAGCTTGTAGTGCAGGTCGGTGTGGCAGACGCCGCAGGTGAGGATGTCAACCACTGCCTCGCCCGCAGCGGGGTCGGGAACAATGATGGTCACCGTCTCGACGGGGGCATCCTTGGCTCGGACGATTACTGCCTGGACCTTTTGTGACATGTCACTCCAATTCTTGCGGGGCGGTCGCGCACGCGCGCGACAAATACGTAAACGTGAAAGGGGTGCCGCCTGCCTTTCGGCAAGTGGCACCCCTCCATCCAAGCACAGCCTGACTAGACGCGCTCGAGGACTTCCTCAATCCGCGGGTTTGTTGCGGCGGTTCCGTCCGGGAAGATCAAGGTCGGGACGGTCTGGTTCCCGCCGTTGAAGGCCTCCACCAGCTCGGCGGTTCCCTCGACTTCCTCGATATTTACCTCGGTGTAGCCGATCCCCTTGGCATCCATGAGGCGCTTGAGGTTGCGGCAGTAGCCGCACCACGAGGTAGTGAACATCGTGACCGCGCCGGCCGCGGGAATGTAGGGGGCAATTTTTTCATTTTCACTCATACCTCATGTAACCACGGGCGTGAGAGTCTTATTTCATGTGCGGACGATATGTGATGGCCAAGGCAATCGGCGACCTGGTGGCGGAGGCGGAGGCCGAGGCCGACGCGAACCTGGAACTGCGGCAATCCTGGAACATTGCCCCGACCACCGACGTGCCGATCGTGCTCGAGCGCCTCGTCGAGGGGACGGTGCGCCGGCAGGTGCATGTGGCCAAGTGGGGGCTGGTTCCGGTGTGGGCGAAGGACCCCGCCGTGGGCGTGCGTGCCTTCAACGCCCGCAGCGAGACGGTCATCGAGAAGCCGACGTTCCGCGCCGCGGTGAAGGCCCGGCGTTGCGCCGTGCCGGCGGAGGGATATTACGAATGGCTGGCCGGGGACACCCCCAAGGCCAAGAAGCGCCCGTTCTATGTGCATCCGGCCGATGAGTCGCTGATCTTCTTTGCCGGCCTCTACGAATGGTGGAAGGACCCCTCCAAGGAGGACGGGGATCCGGGGCAGTGGCTGCTCACCACCTCGATCCTCACCTGCCCGTCTCCGGAGGCGGATTCCGAATCGCCGGTCCTGCAGGAACTTCACGGGCTGCATGACCGGCTGCCGATCCCGCTGGCCAAGGATTCGCTGGCCGAATGGCTGGACCCGGAAAACAAGAACGCCGCCGAGTTGGTGGAAATGGTTCGAGCCGGGGCCGATGACGTGGCTTCGGGCTGGGAACTGCGCGAGGTCGACCCGGCGGTGGGCAACGTGCGCAACAACGGGCCCGAACTCATCGAGGCGCACTCGGGGTTGTTCTAGGCTTCGGTGGCTTCGGCACTGAGTGGAAGGCGCCGCCGAAGTTTCGGCAGGCCGCGGTTGGCCATCACATATCGTCCGCACATGAAACGGGTCGGACGTTCTCGGTCGCGGACCGGTGGCCACGGTGCCGACCGCCTACGTATCAATGCGCATGGCGCAGGGTGTGCCCCGGAAGGGGGAGCGTCCCGCACCGCTGGGCGCTGTAGAGGATTGCCTGCATCGGCTGATCCGGCCGCCCGGCTGCACGTCATCTACCGCACGCCGTGGCCACCAGGGCGCCTCGGCTTTGCACCCCGCACTTGCCAAAGAGGGACTTGAACTGGTCCTGCACGGTGTACCTGCCGATGCCCAAGGTATGCGCCAGGGCCGCGGTGTCCAGGCCGCTGGCTGCAAGTTCAAGCAATTGGCATTCGCGCGGGCTCAGCGCGAAACACCGCTGAAAGACCGCCATGCGTTCGGCGGGCAACGCATCCTGGATGGTCACCGCGATGGGTGCCGCCGCGCCACCGGCCGGTGAGTTCATGCGCGAGGCCGACAAACGCGCCCACACGCCTTCGCCGACGTGGACCAGTGAGCTGGCCGGGTGCCCATCGACGCGTTGTTCGGTGGCCAACAGCTGTGCGGCCACGTTGAGCACCTCCGCCGGGATGCCCTGGTGAGGACTGGGACCGGGCTGCAACAGATCCAGCCAGAGGGCGGCCGAACCCGTCTGGCTGATGATGCGCAGGTCGTCGGCCAGCACCAGCACCGCCTGGTCATGGGTGGGCGCCCCGGCATCGGTGCCGACCTGGAACTGGCGCGCCGAACAATGGCGAAGGCCGGTGGCGATCACCGGGGCCAGTGCCGAAAGCTGTTCCGCTTCCTCGCCGGTGAATGTGCCGGCACCGTCGCCCCGCCACAAATCGAGCCAGCCCCAGATACCCCACCTGTCGGCAAAAACCATCGAGAGGACGTCGGTGATTCCGTACCGGCAGAGGACCCGTGCCCAGGATTCGCTGCGGGACAGCTCTCCGTCGGTCACCGCGGCCAGCGAGATGGCGTGGACTGGATTGGTCGACAGTGACGTCCACCGGTTCAGCGCCGTGGCGTACTTGAGGGTTATCAGCAGGGGCAGTTCCTCGGGACACGGAATGCGGGCCATCGGGGAGATGCCGACGGCGGTGAGCGGATCGGCCAGCGGCCACACCCAGGCTTCGTGCCCGATGAACCCGGCGATTTCCCGAAGCACCGCGCGCCGGTATTCGTGGCTCTCGAGCCGCGCGTCATCCAAGGCGGCAATGCGCTGAACGCAGCGGCCTTGGGCCCACCTGCTTCCCATGTGACAAGTATGCGCGCACGCCTTGCACGCAGGGGGTGCGGAGAGGCGGGGTATCCCAGAAAACTGGGATGGTGACATGCCTGGCGTCGCGCCTACGCTCAAGGCATCGGCCACGGAAGCGGCCCCGAGGAAAGGAAAGCGTGATGTACACGCTCCAGATAGAACATGGCGTCAAGGACTTCGAGATGTGGAAGGGCGCATACGGCGCAGACCCGCTGGGACGGGCCGACTCCGGCGTCCTGGCCGAGCGCATCTACCGCCCCGTCGATGACGAGCACTATGTCGTGCTGGACTTGGATTTTGCCTCCCGCGAGGAAGCCGCGGAATTCCTGGATCGGCTACGGTCCAACGTGTGGTCCACCCCCGCGGCTTCCCCCGCACTGGCCTCGGGGCCGAAGACACGCATCGTGGAGCAGGTGAGCGGCGCCCGCCTGCAGTAAGGCCCTGATCTTTGGAAGTAGCCGGGGAACAGCGGAAATCGCCATACCTGCACCTGACACGTGGCGCGTTGCTCTCGTTGGATCCCGCGCAAAACGAGAATAGGCCCGGCCCCGGCTACGTACAAGTGCGTATGGCGCAGGACGCGCCCTGGGGGAAGACTGGTGCATGTCGGCGCGAAGGGAACGCGCCACCAACCTTGGAGGAATCTAAATGGGTATCAGAACCTGGGGAGTCCGGGCCGGGGCAGCCACCGGTGCCGTGGCCTTGCTGTCGGTGGTGGCTGCCCCGGCGGCGCTCGCACATGAATGCTTCAAGAAGCAGTGGAGTGATGCGGCCTACGCACAGCAGCTGCAGCAGGAACGGTGGATCCCTTTGGATGTCTTGGCGAACCAGTTCATCATCGCGGATATCGCCCCGGACTGCGTGGGCAAGATCGATCTCGTTCCCTACCTGGAGCCGTGGATGGAGGCGGAGGGTATCTCGCACGTGCCGCTGATCTACAACAACTTCAACATCTCCGAAAACGCGTTTGCGGCGTGGGACAACGACACAGGGAACTCGGGACCTGGCCTGCTGGGTTCCGGCAAGGAGAGCCGCGCCATCGGCTACATCGGGAACCACATCGGGTTCCTGGATCAGATGCTCACCGAAGCACTGACAGACGCGGTGACCAACGGGGTATGTGAGTTCCCGGCATAGCCGCCGGGACGATCATCGGCACCGGCGGGTTGCTGGGGGAGTAGCCCGCACTGCTGGGCACGGAGGACCGCCGAAAGGCGGTCCACCGCGCCCAATTTCCGATACAGGTTCTCTTGGTGCTTGTGCACGGTGCGCGGCGAGACACAGAGCCGGGCAGCGATGCCGTTGACCGTGCAGCCTTGGGCGACCAGGGTCAGCACCAGTTGCTCGCGGACTGTCAGCGGGCGCCCCGGTGCGGCCGCAGGAGCGGGAAGCAACGATTCGAGCAGGCGGATGTGCGTATCCAGTCCGCGAACGATCGGCTGGAGGTACCGTGCAGACTCCTGGTCGCGCTCGAGGTATGCTCCGTCGCTGACAAAACCGTAGGTTGCGGACTCCGGCCCGGCGGTGGCCAGCGGCAGTGAGAGCTGATGTGTGCATAGGCCGAGCCGTTCAATCATGAAGGAAGCGAACTCCGAGACAGGCCAGCCGCGCTCTCCGACCTGGAGCAGGGTCACCGGCGTGGGGTCGGCTGTGGCGTTGTGGTAGGCGAACACCGGGTGGTCGGTTCCGGCGCGCTCCACCGCCAGGGGCCAGGCCGGGGTGTCGAGCCCGGCGTACTGCCCGAAGATGGAGACCCCTTGGATCCCGCCGTTTCCGGCCAGCGGGGCTCGGGCCGCCGCGAAGGCGTGGAATGACTTCAACAAGGCGTCATTCAATTGTGCCCGGGCGACCCCCGGGTCCGCTTCCTGCAGGATCCCGGCGGCGGTATCGAGCCACCGTTCCCGCAGTCGATCAGTGCTGTCCATGCAGGCTTCCCTCTCCCCAAGCACGCTGCAACGGAAGTACGCGTTGGGGACAGGCTACGCCGCCGCGCGCCCGGCCGGGAGGGGCAAGCACGCTCCTATGATGGGTGCACTGGGAGGGTATCCCTCGTCTGGGTGCCCACCCGTACGCTTAAGGGTATGGATAACCGGTCAGAAGTTCGCGAGTTCCTGATGTCGCGGCGGGCAAAAGTCACCCCGGAGCGTGCCGGTCTGCCGGCGTTCGGCAACCGAAGGGTCGCCGGACTGCGCCGCGGAGAGGTGGCCAGCCTTGCAGGGGTCAGCGTGGAGTACTACGCAAAGCTCGAACGCGGAGCGATTGCCGGTGCCTCGGCGTCGGTCTTGGACGCACTGGCCCGGGCCCTGATGCTCAACGAGACCGAGCGTGCACACCTGTTTGACCTCGCCCGCGCCGCCGACGGCATTCCGACCTCGGGGCGCCAACGCCGACCCGCGTCCCCTGCCCGGCCGCCGCGTGAATCCCTGCGATGGGTCCTGGATTCGATGAAGGAGTCCGTGGCCTTCGTGCGCAACGAGGTCCAGGACCTGCTGGCCGTCAACGAACTAGGCCGGGCGTTCTTTTCGCCGGTGATCGGCGACGGCGGCGGACGGGCCCCCAATCTTGCCCGGTTCCAGTTCCTGGATCCCGCGTCCAAGGACTTCTATCCGGACTGGGAGCTGTTCGCGCAGATGTGCGTGGCCATCATCCGGAACGAGGCGGGGAAGGACCCGCAGCACCGCGGCATCCAGGACCTCGTGGGCGAGCTGTCCACGCAGAGTACGACATTCCGTACGCTGTGGGCCGCCCACGACGTGAGAACCCACGGCTCGGGAACCAAGAGGTTCAACCACCCGGAGGTGGGTGAGCTGCAGCTGGCCTACGAGGAGCTGGCAATCACCGCGGAACCGGGCCTGGTCCTCATGGTCTACACGGCGCAGCCGGGCTCGGAATCCCACCAGAAGCTCCAACTGCTCGGTTCATGGAACAAAACCCACATCGTCAACAACCCTGCGCTTCGCGCAGAGGAAAGGAACTGACCCATGGCACACGTGATCCTGCCCAAGGCCCCAACCACCAAGAACCCGACGGAGCAATTTGCCGGCGACGTATGGGTCGACCCCATCGCCTATCCCAGGGAAGATGGCCAGAGAATGATCGTCGCCCGGGTCCGTTTCGCTCCCGGTGCCCGTACGGCCTGGCACTCCCACGCCAAGGGCCAGACCTTGCACGTCACCAGCGGCGTCGCGCTGTTCGGCACGCGCGACGGCACGGTCGTTGAGGCAACCCCGGGTGAAACCGTGTATTGCCCCGCGGGCCAGGAACATTGGCACGGGGCCACCCCGCAGGACTTCATGGAGCACCTCGCGATGCTCGAGAACGCGGATGACCCGTCGATGACCACCACGTGGCTTGAACACGTGGCCGCGAACGACTACGACCGCCCGGGCAACAAGAACCGCTGAACACACTCAAGGGCAATGGCCGCCAAGGTCCTGCCCAAGCCGCAGCGATCCGGCAGCTGAAACCATGGTTTGGGCGCCAAGGGGACGCGCCCGAGGCATGGAGTCTCTGGCCTGCTTCACGGCCTGCGATCAACACGCCCTGGCGTTTCGTTGAACGCCAAGGTTTGAATCGGTGCGTGCCCTTTGTGCGCACCTGGATGAAGGGACATCATGGAACTCAACGACCTCCTGGAAGAGCTGAATGCCGGGCGCACCATCACGGGGGACTCGCCCTTGCATGAAGTCATGCACCGGGTCAGCCAGGAAACCCTGCGCATCACCGGTGAACTCAACGGCGGATACCAGGAGCCGGCGCGGGTGCGCGAGCTGCTGGCCCAGCTGACAGGCAAGCCGGTCGACGAAACCGTGACGCTCTTCCCGCCCTTCAATGCCGACTTCGGAAAAAACATCACCCTGGGGAAGCGGATCTTCATCAATGCAGGGTGCAAGTTCCAGGACCAGGGTGGGGTGGTCATCGGGGACGACACCCTCATCGGGCACAACGTGGTCATCGCCACGCTGAACCACGACCTCGCGCCGAGCCGCCGCGCTGACATGCACCCGGCCCCGGTGGCCATTGGCCGCAACGTGTGGATCGGGTCAAATGCCACGATCCTTCCGGGGGTGAACATCGGGGACGACGCGGTGGTGGCGGCCGCCTCCGTTGTCACGAAGGACGTACCGGCGGGCGCCGTTGTTGTGGGTTCCCCCGCCCGGGTGGTGCGCTCGGTTACCGAGTAGCCATCCCCGGTTTCAACCAACGATCCTGAAGCCGTGCCACTTCACCCGGTCAGTCCCCGAGGTCGGGCCATTCGTCGGTGCGGCCGCTATCGGCCCTGCCCTGTCTCTTCGACGGAAGCCTGCACCTCTCGTCCAGGCTCAGGCTCAGGCTCAGGTCTGGTCCGCAGCATGGAGTAGGCACAGCCGGCGATAACCAGCCCGGCAATGAGCATCAGCCAGCGATAGTCCACCACCGCCACCAAGAGCGCGCCCACTGCGATCGAGGCCAATTGCGGGACGTTGAGCACCAGATTGGTTGCCGCTGCGGCCCGGCCCTGCAACCGGGCCGGGGTCAGTCGCTGCCGGGTTGTCACGAGCGCAACAAAGATCCACGGGACCCCCACCCCGGCCAGGAAGAGCGCCGGGACGACGGCCGCCAGCAACAGCCCATGGTCGGCGACAAACGGCACCAGGTCGGCGGCGGCGGCCAGGGCTGCCAGCCCGATCATGGCCAGCCCGAAGCCGACGGACCGGCCGGGGCCCAGCTTGCGCATCAACATCGCTGCGGTGAGACCGCCGAGGATGCTCCCGGCCCCCTGCAGGCTCATGAGTACCCCGAAGAATCCGGGTTCCTTGCCCAGGCCCTTGTCGATCAGCTCGAAGAGTGCCGAGTCGAACATGCCGATGACGCCCAGCGCTATCGCTGTCACGACCACCATGCGCCACAGCACGGGAATGCCGTTCAGATGCCGGAAGCCGGCGGAGTTTTCGTGCCAGAACCCGCCGCGTTCGGATGCAGGTTCCGGCTCGGATTCCTGGACGGACACCGTGAGCAGAAGCCCGGCGGTGAGCAGCAGGCACCCGGCGACTCCCACCGCAAGTGCGCCGCCGCCCCACAACGTGTATAGCGCGGCGCCCAGCAGCGGAGTGAAGATACGCAGTCCCTGGTCAATGGTGGAGAGCAAACCGTTGGCGCTGTCCAGGTGTTCGTCCTCGAGCATGTCGCGCACCAACCCGGATTGTGCGGCTCCGTTGAGGATCCCAAGCAACCCGTAGATGAAGGCCACCGCGTAGATCAGCCAGAGGCCGTCCGGGCCTGCGACCAGCAGGAGCAGCAGCGCACTGCCGGCCGAAACCGCATTTCCCAGGATCAACAGCCTGCGGCGGGGGAGTCGGTCGGCGAGCGCGCCAATCAGCGGGGAGAACACGATGGGCAGTCCCAGCGCCAGGAAGACCAGGCCTGCCGCGCTGGAAGAGCCCGAGATGTCCTTGACCCAGATGGACAGCGTCAAGAACAGGGCACTGTCGGCAAGGTTCCCGATGGTCCAGGCGCCGGTGAACCTGCGGAACATCGGGATGGAGAGGAGGGCTTTCAAGACTCCGCATCCTTGGCCATCAGGTCGTGGGCCAGGGTTGCGGCCATGAAGACGCGTACGGGGGCAGCATCCCCGGGGCGCTGTGCCGGGTCGGTGATGCGCCCCAGATAGGGGGCAATGAGCTGCCGGTAGCTTTCGGAGAAGGCG
The DNA here is from genome assembly GCF_046714615.1 of Paeniglutamicibacter sp. NCBI lineage: Bacteria > Bacillati > Actinomycetota > Actinomycetes > Micrococcales > Micrococcaceae > Paeniglutamicibacter > Paeniglutamicibacter sp. Next base: position 10,002 of record NZ_JBKKAP010000075.1, on the reverse strand, counting down.
TCGGCTTCCTCCGGGGTGAGGAACAGGGTCGATCCGACCTCGAACAGGTGGCCCTTCCAGGCGTCGGGGACCGGCAGGTGCCTGCCCGCTCGCATTCGTTCGAATTCCCATGACTGGATCTGGTCGCCGAGCGCCACGGCTGCCATTTGGGCATCGGGCCCGGCCTGGTTCCTGTCCAGGTGCTGGGTGATATCGGTGATTTGCCAGGGCCTGTCACGTCCGGTGGCCCCGGGTGCGCGTTCGATGTAGCCGTGCTGGGCCAGGGTGCGCAGGTGGAAGGAACAGTTGGCAGGGCTTTCGCCGACATACTCGCTGGCCCGGGCGGCGGTGATCGGGCCCTGTGTGCCGACCACTTCAAGGAGGCGGATTCGCAGGGGGTGGGCCAGCGCCCGCATGGCCTTGGGGTCGGTGATGTCCATGGGCCAGAGGCTACTATCGAAAGAACTCTTTCGCAAGAGTTCTTTCGATTCAAATCCTCCTCGCGGATCAAGCCCCATTCCGACCAGGATGCATGCCTGGGGCCCAGAGTGGGCGGGGCCGTCATGCCGTACCGGGGAGGCGCTGGTAGCCTCGACCTCATGAAGCCGTACGAGCTCGAGGCGCTGACCGCACTGCGCCGGGCCAAGGACATGATCGACAGGGAGTACGCCAAGCCCCTTGACGTGCCCACCATGGCGGCGAAGGCCATGATGTCCCCGGCGCATTTCTCCCGGCAGTTCAAGGCCGCCTATGGGCAGAGTCCGTACGCTTACCTGATGACCCGGCGCATCGAGCGGTCGATGGCATTGTTGCGGTCCGGGATGAGCGTCACGGACGCCTGTATGGAGGTGGGGTGTACCTCCCTGGGCTCCTTCAGCACCAGCTTCACCCAGATCACCGGCGAAAGCCCCAGCGGATACCGGAACCGGGAACACGCCGCGGTGGAAGCCATGCCTGCGTGCATCGCCAAGTCAGTGACCCGCCCCAAAAGCACCAAGGCGCCCCGGTTCTAGGTGCCCGGGATCTTGCCCCGAGCCTCCGGAGACCCGGGTGGCCGGGCGCTCGCCGATGGGCAGGGACGCCGCGCGATGTTCGATGGCCAACCGAGGCGCGTCGGCAAGCTTGGGGCACCCTGGCCGGAGAGGGACATCGAGCAGGATTCAAGAAGCGCGCCGGGGCATCGGGTGCCTATCGTGGAGCCATGGACATTTCATTGCAGTACTCACACATCACCGTCAACGACGTCGACGAAGCCATCCCGTTCTACCGCGACGGTCTGGGCCTGAAGGTCGAGAACGACGTGGCCTCGGGGGAACACCGCTGGGTCACCCTGGGCTCGGACACCCAGCCGGGGCTGGGCATCGTGCTCTCGGACCCGCACGCGGGACGCTCGGAGGCCGATGGCGATGCGATGCAGGAGCTGCTCACCAAGGGCGTGCTCCCGATGACCGTCTTCAGCACCAGCGATCTTGACGCGCTCTTCGAGCAGGTCCGCGCCACCGGGGCCGAGGTCCTGCAGGAGCCCATCGACCAGCCGTGGGGCCCGAAGGACTGCGCCTTCAGGGATCCCTCGGGGAACATGATCCGCCTTAACCAACGCTAGGCCCACCCCGAAACCGAACCCAGGCAACGGGCCGGGCGCCGCCATGTTGGCGATGCCCGGCCCGTTGACTTGTACTGTGCGCCTACCGGATCGGCGGAAACGGTCCGATGGGCTCGGGTTCGGCCGGCGGATAGGGCGGCTCCGGGTCCGGGGGACGGGGCACGGGGCCCGGATCGGGCGGCGGCTCGTGGGGCGGACCGGGCGGGACCGGTGGAACGCGGCCCGGGTCGGGCGGCCGGGCCGGGGGCTCGGGAGGTTGTGGGATTGTCATGGTCACTCACTTTCTTCCGATAGTGGATGCAAGGCCAGTGTATGGCGCGCACCGGTGGTGGCGGAACCCCGGTACCCCGAGCGCCGTGGAACATCACCGAGTCCGGGCAAATGCGCGGCGGCGGTCGTGCAGCACCAACAGGATGGCCAACCCCATCAGCACACCCGCCACGATGCCTGCCTCTCCGGTCAGCACGCGCGCCACCGGATATTCGGGAGCGGGCCTCGCGTCGAAGCCGGTGGCGGACAAGCTGCTGAAGAGGCTTTGGGCAAAGAGGACCGAGGAGGAGATCCACGCCGTCGCCATGGGCGGCAGGAACCTGCGTGACCCCCGGCGGGTGGCAAGCACCAGCACGCCCCATGCCCCGGCGAGCGCCCACGCGCCCGTGCTGAATGAGATCAGGTGCCACCACACATCGCGTTCTGCGAGCAGGATTGGGTCGATGCCCAGTGTTCCTCCCACCGACCAGTACACCTTGGTGGCGCCGAGCAGGACGCAGCCCGCAGCGGCGAATCCGGCGAGGCTGATTTGCAGCTGGCTTGTGTTTCCAGGCAACCCCGGGTGGCCAAGCGGACCCCCGAGCGCTTCCGGCCACCGCGCTTTGGCGTATCCGGCCAGGCAGGCCGGCAGGCCGAGACCCGTCCCCACCAGGGACACCATGACGAGCAATTGCTCCCAGGCCCAGATGCCGGCGGCGCCGGCCGCTAGGTCCCGGGCCATGGCCGCCGGTCCGAGCACCGGCGCCAGCAAGGCGACCGGAACCACCAAGCCGGTTCCCACCCAGGCGGGCAGTGCCACCAGTGGCGCGGGCAGCCGTTCGCCCCAGGGCCTGCAGAGCGCCATGGCCAGGAAGATGGCGGTCGCTGCGAGCAGCACTGTCGCGGCGTTGATCATCCGCCAGTCCGCCTCACCCATGTGTTCGGCCGGAAGGAAGATGCCCAGGGTCCAGGCGATCTTGATCAGCAGGTAGGGCATCAGCACGATGGCGACGCCGTAGCCGGTGATGCGCCGGAATGCCAGCAGCGGCGCGTGGGGGAACGCTGTATCGGTGTGCATGATTTTCAAGTTACCGAGTGCCCGGCCGTGCCGGATCCCCCGGGGGAGCGATTCGGATCCCCCTTCCGAGGGAGGCGGAGGGCGCGGGCGTCGTGTCAGACTGGGTGGCATGAGGATCCTGTGGCGGCGGTGGTTGTTCCTGGTGGTCGGAGGGGCGCTGTTTACGCCGTACGCCATCTTCGCGGGCGTGGCGGTTCCCTTGGCTGCGCCGGCACTGAAACCGGGAATCGACGGTGCGTTCGTCGCCGCGTTCATGGCGGTCATCCTCCTGGCCATTGCTGCAACCTCCCTCCTGCCGGTTGTCAGGACGCTTGAGGGTGCCCTGGTGCCGGTGTTGCTCAGCGGTGCGGCATCCTCCCTGGTGGTCACGCCGGCGCTCACCTGGGAGGAGCGGGGGCGGACGGCGGCCTGGTACCTGCTGCACACGATTTTCGGCGTGGTCATTTCGCTGGCCTCCGTTCTTGTCCCGACGACGGCCATTCTGCTGCTGTCGTCGTGGATCCGCGGGGACGCCGTGGTCCCGGCGGGTGATCGCGAGGTCTCGATTCCCGATTCCTGGGCGCCGTTCCTGGCGCTCGGCATGGTGGTGTTGCTGCTGGCCGCCATCCGGGGTGCCGGCGCGGCGGCGGCATGGCTGTCACCGCGGCTGCTCGGGCCGGGCCCGGTGGCACGAATCGCGGAGCTGGAACGGCGGAGCGCCGAGCTCACCGAACGCAACCGGCTGGCCCGCGAGCTGCACGATTCCATCGGGCACGCGCTGACGGTGACCACCCTCCAGGCTGGCGCCGCCCGCACGGTGCTGCACACCGACCCCGGCTTCGTCGAGCAGGCACTGCTGGCGATCGAGGAAACGGGCAGGGCGGCGGCCGCCGACCTCGATGGCTTCCTGGGACTCCTGCGCGAGGACGACGCCGCGCGTGCCGCGCAGCCGGGCCTGGGGGATGTCCAGGCGCTCGTTGCCTCGCACCGCAAGGCGGGTCTTCCCGTCACGCTGGGCATCGAGGGGGACCTCACCGCCGTTCCGCCGGTGATCGGGCGCGAGGTCTACCGGATCATCCAGGAGGGGCTGACCAATGTGCAGCGGCACAATGGAGCGGTGTCGACCGAGGTCAGGCTGGCCCTTGACGGCGATGAGCTGGTCGCCCAGGTGCGCAACGTAGCCGGCCGCGGGCCGGGCGCACCCCGGGGACGGCGTGGCGGCCATGGCCTGGACGGGATCCGCGAGCGCGTGGAGCTGCTGGGCGGGCGGGTCGAGGCCGGGGCGACCGAGCACGGCTGGTTGTTGCTGGCCGTCGTGCCGGCTGGGACCCCGCGATGATCACGGTCCTGCTGGTCGACGACGAACCCCTGGTGCGCAGCGGACTGCGTGCGGTGCTCGCCGGCGCCGGGGACATCGAGGTGGTGGGCGAGGTCGCCGACGGGGCCGAGGTGCCGGGGTTGGTGGCGCGATTGCACCCGTCCATGGTGCTGATGGACGTGCGGATGCCCGGGATCGACGGGATCTCGGCGACCCGGCAACTGATGGCGGCAGCGGAACCGCCCAGGGTGCTGGTGGTGACGACGTTTGAAAACGACGAGTACGTCTACGCGGCGCTGCGCGCCGGTGCCAGCGGCTTCCTGCTCAAGCGCGCCCGGCCGGAGGAAATCGTGCAAGCGGTGCGCACCGTCGCCGCGGGGGATTCGTTGCTGTTTCCGGCCGCGATCCGGTCGCTGGCGCGCTCATTCGGCGACGGCGCGGAGGCTGCATCCATCAAGCGGCTGAGCGGGCGCGAGCGGGATGTGCTGCGGCTGATGGCCCGGGGGATGTCAAACGCCGAGATCGCCGGCGAGCTCTTCGTTGCCGTGGAGACCGTCAAGACCCACGTCGGCTCCGTCCTGGGCAAGCTCGGGGCCCGCGACCGCACCCAGGCCGTGATCCGCGCCTACGAGTCCGGATTTGTCGCCTCGTCCCCGCAGTGAGCGCCGGCACGTCTCCCCGGGGGAACGCCTAGCCGACGGCCTCGCCGACCTCCAGTGGCCGGGCCGGGTTTCCCTTTAGCCGAGTTTGGATTGCTGTCTCGGCCCTGAGGTAGGTACGGTCCCGGTACCCGGTGGGGCTCACCCCGAATCTTCTCTTGAAAGCCGTGCTCAAGGCGAAGGGGCTGCCGTACCCGACCTTGGCTGCGATCTGCGTGGTGGTCAGTCGTGGGTCGGCGAGTAGTTCGCTGGCGAGCAGCATCCGCCAGTTCGTCAGGTACGTCATGGGTGGTTCGCCGACGCCGGCGCGAAACCGGCCGGCAAGGGTCGCCCGCGACACGTTCAGGCGCTGCGCCAGGGAATCAAGGCTCCAGGCCTCGGCGGGGGACTCGTGGAAAAACGTCAGCGTCCGGGCGATGAGCGGATCCGTGCCACCGGCGAGCCAGCCACGGGCCGTCTCGGGATGGAGTGCCGCCCAGGCGCGGATCGAGTGGACGAGAAGCACATCGAGCAACCGATCGATGCTACTGCCTTGCCCCGGTGCGTCGCTGATGATTTCGCCTTCGAGAAATCCCAGGAGCGACGGGTTGACTTCACCGGCCGGGACGACGGCGATGCGGGGCAGCGCGGTCGTGACGGCCGCGCCGATCTCGGCGTCGGTTTCGTAGGTGCCGATCAGCATCGTGGTCTGCCCGGTGGAGGCGTTGCCCCAGGTGCGTATTCCGTGGGTCATGCTCGTTTGGAGATCATTTCCGGACGGGGAGGTGCACCGCTGGCCGGGATGAATGACCACATCCGGGGCACGGGACGGATCGTCCGACACGGTGTAGGGCTCCGGGCCGCGGACGATTGCCACGTCTCCTTGCCGCAATTCGAATCGTTCGTTGTCGGCTTCCAGCCACGCATTGCCCGACATCATGGCCATGACCGTCAGGGGTGCCCGGTCCTGCACCTTGATGGACCAATTCGGTGACATGACCACGCGGAGGGCAAAGGCGCGCCGCGCCCGGGGGCCGTCGAGGAGGTGCGTGAGTGGATCCATACGCCAACTCTAGACGATCGCGTATGAATGTTCACCGTGGAACTATTCAAAGTGTGAACCTGGTGCCGTTGACTGGTGTCATGACCAATACAAATGTGCTTGTCCTTGGTGGTACCGGTCGCACCGGTGGCCGCATCGTTCGCCGCCTTCACGATCGCGGCATCCAGACCCGTGTCGCTTCGAGGCGGGGGAAGAAACCGTTCCTGTGGGATGACCGCTCAACCTGGGATGCCGCGCTGCGGGGAGCCTCGGCCGCCTACGTCTGCTATTCACCGGACCTGGCCTTTCCCGGCGTGGCCGAGCTGATCGGGGAGTTCGCCGAACGGGCACGAAGCCTGGAGGTGAATCGCCTGGTGTTGCTCTCGGGCCGCGGGGAAGAGGGCGCCCGCGCCAGCGAGAAGGCCGTCCAGGAAACGGCGGCAGAGTGGACGATCATCCGTTCTTCGTGGTTCGCCCAGAACTTCAGTGAACACTTCCTGCTGGGTCCCACCCTTCGCGGGCGGCTGGTCCTTCCCGCGGGCGATGTCCGCGAACCCTTCATCGACATCGATGACCTGGCCGAGATCGCAAGCGCCGCGCTCATCGAGGACGGGCATGCCGGCACCGTCCATGAGGTGACGGGGCCGCGCCTGTTGTCGATGCACGAGGTGGCGGCCGAGATCTCCGCGGCCGCGGAACGGCACATCGAATACGTGCCCAGCACGGCCGGGGAGTTCGTGGCAGACGTCGCCCGTGACGGCGTCCCGCACGATGATGCCCGGCCGCTGGCCGAGCTCTTCGAATCGATCCTCGACGGACGCAATGCCTCCGTCACCGCCGATGTGGAATCGGCTCTTGGCCGGCCCGCCACAGACTTCGCCGACTATGCCCGCCGCACCGCCGCGAGCGGCATCTGGAACCCACGCATCGAGTCCCGCGCATGAGCAGCACATTCATCACCGCCGTTACTGCCACGTCGGCCGTTTGCGCCGGGGTGGCGGGAGGGGTCTACTTTGCCTTCTCCGCAATCGTCATGCCCGCCCTTCGCGCCCTTCCTGCCGGCCAAGGGGTCCCCGCAATGCAACGCATCAACACCAGTGCGGTCCGACTGCCATTCATGGCCGTCTTCCTTGGGGGTGCCGCGGCCTCGGTCGCCTTGGTCATCGCGGAACTCACCTCGGACGCGGCGGCCCCGGGAGCAGCAAATCGCTTTGCCGGTGCCGGGCTGGCACTTGCCGCCTTCGGCATCACCATCGTGCGCAACGTCCCCCTCAACAACGAACTTGCCCGAATCGCGCCCGGCGGAGCTGACGTCGCAGCACGATGGACAGTATTCGACCGGGGATGGAGCCCTGCCAACCATGTGCGGGCAGCGGCCTCAATAGCGGCAACCGTCGTTTTCCTGGATTCCCTCGCAAGGTCGGGGTGACAATCCCCCGTGTCACTTTCCGATGATGGGGGTTGGGCCGTTCCCCGTGGCAATTGCGATGAAGTGTGGCTGTTGGCCCGCCGTCCGTGTGTGGCCGCGGGCAGAGTTCGAGGTCGCGTGTCCTCAGTCGAAACCGGCGATCGCCGGAAGCCCCGCGCCGACCAGGTAGTTGACGATGATGGCGGTGAAGGTGTCGTCGGGGCTCTCGGGCTCGTGCCGCCCGGCGAGTGCGCCGGCCAGCAGCGGGTACTTCCCTGACTGGACCGCGCCGGAGAGATACTGCAGGCGTTCCGTCGCTCCGGAGTCGCCCTCGCGGGAGTCGGCGGGCCGGGCCAGCTCGTTTTGGACGAAGGCGGAGGTGATGGCAGTCATCATGGCCACTGTCTGCAGCTTGGAGGAGCCGGGCATGTCCGCCGACTCCAGCGCGGACAGGGCGCGCTCCAGGTATCCGAGCGAGTTGGGTCCCACCGAGTGCCGTGTCAGCAGCAGCGGGGCCAGCCACGGGTGACGGTGCATGATGGCCCGGCCCTGCCGCGCCAGGTCCAGCAGCTGGATCCGTGGAGGTTCTTCGGCAGGGCGGAGGTCATATTCGCCGCCAACAGTGTCGACCATGAGTTCAACGAGCTCGTCGTGCGATCTCAGGTAGCGGTACAGGGACGCCGCGCCGGCCCCGATGTCGGAGGCCACTCGCCGAATCGACACCGCAGCCATGCCATCCCGGTCGGCGATGTCGATCGCCGCCGCGACAATCTCTGCGCGCGAGTGCTTCGGTTTTGGCCCGACGCCGGAACGCTCCGGCCGACGCCAGACATCAATGGGGTCATTCGAGGTCATGGCTGCTCCGGCTTTCCTTCGGTCGCTTGCGTTAGGTCCTGTAACCATTGCACTATATCCTTAATTGCGAACAGTGATCGCAATCAAACGGAAGGAGAATCCACATGCGAGTACTCATGATCACGCCCGGAACCCGGGGCGATGTCGCCCCGATGGCCGGGCTCGGCAGCAGACTTCAGGCCTTGGGGTTTGACGTGGCCATCGCGGCCAATGCCGCCTATGCCCCGTTGATAACCTCAGCCGGATGCGAGCACCGCGAACTGCCCGGGGACATGAGCCATCTGGTCAGCCCGGCCGCTCCCGGGAAGAGGGCCACGGGCGCGGATCTGCGCAGGTACTTGCACGAACTCGGTGACTACATGGACCTGGCCGCGACCGGAACGCTGGTCGCGGCCGAGGGCGGCGCCGACGTGATCCTGGCCAATGCGATTGCACCCTATGCCTATGACGTGGCCGAGGCCCTGGGCATCCCCGCCATTGGTGCCCATCTCCAGCCGACAGAACCCAGCACTGCCTACCCGCCCGTGGTCCTGGGGACAGCCCGTAGCCTGGGGCCGGCCGGCAACAAGGTGCTCGGATCACTGGTGTCCGCCGGGAAGGCGCCCTACGACGCCCCGGGCTCCCGCATTCGCCGCGCCCTTGGGTTGGGCAAGAAGTCCAGGGCCGTCGCCGAACGGCAGCGCAGAAAAGCCAACCGACCCGTTCTCCACGGCATCAGCCCGACCATATTTCCGCGCCCGGCTGACTGGCGATCCGGACTCTCCCTGACCGGCTACTGGTGGCCGGAAGCCGAGCCGGGCTGGCAACCACCCGCCGGGCTGGTCGATTTCCTCGCGGACGGGCCGCCCCCGGTCTTCCTCGGTTTCGGCAGCAGCGCAGCCCTGGGCGCCGATTTCATGCTCGAGGCCGCACGCCGTGCAGGCGTCCGTGCGGTGTTGCAAGGCGTCGAAGGTGCCTCCGGGCCCGATGTCATCGGCATCGGTGCGGTTCCCCATCAATGGCTGTTCCCGCGGATGGCTGCGGTGGTGCACCACGCCGGAGCGGGGACCGCCGCGGCGGGGCTGCGCGCCGGTGTGCCGACGGTCAGTGTGCCGATATACACGGACCAACCGTTCTGGGCCGCCAGGATCAAGTCTCTCGGCGCGGGCCCGCAGCCGGTCCCGTACAAACAGCTCACCACCGAACGGCTGGCCGCCGCCATCGCGCAGGCCACCACGACGCCGGCTTATGGTGTCAGTGCGCGGAAGCTGGCGGCGGTCCTCGCAACGGAAGATGGCACCGCGCCCGTCGCGGCAGCACTGCGGGCCGCCGGCGGGCCGGGGTAGTGCTCCCGGCCTGCCCCAAACCGTCAGGGGCCAGGTGTTCTCACGTCGCGCACTGGAAACGAAGTTCGTGCCCATCGGGATCCTTCACGTGCGGGAGCACCCACCCAATGGCTCCGGGGTGGACGCCGGGATGGCGTTCCCCCAGTGTTGTCAGCCTGGTGGCAAGTTCCTCCAGGGCCTTGCGGTTCGGCGCGCCGAAGACGAAATAATCGAAACCCGCGGCCGCGGTCGCCCGGGCAGGGTCAAGCCACAGGCCCAGCTCCGGACCTCCCCGTGGATGACGCAGCAACAGCCCGGTGATTTTCTCGCCGTCACGCAATTCCATGACCTGTTCGTAGCCCAGACGGCTCTCGTACCAGGCGCGGCTGCGTTCCAGGTCCGTCACCGGAAGCTTCACGTGGTGGACTCCGCTAAGTTCAGGAACCTCGGGATTCATGGGTTTCGCCTTTCGTGTGCGGGCATTTCAACGATATCCCCGCACACGGCAAAAACACAGGTTGGTTCGTGCCCGCCTGGCTTGCTTTGCCT